>JAZNNB010000029.1:0-127841 GCA_045580025.1 Clostridia bacterium | reverse complement strand
CAGGTGTTGACGTGAATCTCATCTGCCAGGAAGGCAGGGGAGTGATAATGAACCTCATGGCTGACCAGTACGAGGTGACGCCCTTCCTTTGCCATGGCACCATAATCCATGCCCAGGGTGATGGCCATTTTGGTGCGGGCCTCCTCGACCCAGCGCAGGTAAGCCAGATTGTGTACCACGCCGCCGGCATCGGTATCGTAGTACATCACTCGGTAATTGAGGGTGTATTGTGAGTTCAGACGACGTTTGTGTAGAAATTCCAAGGAATTTCTTTTATCACCGATGCTCTCGCATCTCAATCCCGCCTAAAAACGGGTGTTGAATACCATCATTGTATAAAACGCTTTGCGTTTTATCTTATTAGAAATTTTCTTTCGCAAATTTCAATCCTTGCTAAAACAGTTCACAGGACTGTTTTTTACGCTTTGGCACCGGCACCTTTTTTACGGTGTGACACCGGAACTCGTCGCAACAAACTGCGATTTGAAAAAGACATCCAAAATTGGATGTCTTTTTTTCTTTTTCCGGCGCTTCGCCTCTCCACATAAAAGCTGTTGATTTTATGTGATTTTGTCAGGGTAGGGCGTTGCGGGATTTGAAAATTTTCAGAAAATGTCTGTAGTTGGAATTCAGCCTATATCTAAAACTTTATTTATTTTCAATGCCAAGCAGATAATCGGCAGAAACATTGAAAAACTTGCAAAAAGCATGGATATCATCAATGCTTGGTTCACATTTATTACATTCTATATATGATATTTTTCTTTGTGTCATTTGTAGTTTTTTACCAAGTTGAGTTTGATTCAATTCAAGTTCTTCGCGAAGATTTTTGATTTTTTCACCTAAACTTATTTCCATAGTAATCACCACTTGTAGTTTACCATAGACAAAAAGTTTCTATTGACAAATAGACAAAAATAGTCTATAATGTATCCAAGTAGGGCTGTGTTTGAATAGTTCTTTGCAAAACTTATCAGAAGAATGTGAAAATGGTACAGTTTATACATTGAATGGAAGCATTGCAGAATCTTATGTATAGCATTAGCTCTTAAGATAGAAAATAAATAATAGGGGGATTTGAAAATGGATGCAGAAGTGATTTTAGGGATAGCCGCTCCGTTTATACTTTTACTTTGTTTTATAGGAACAGCCGGCTATAACAAGATAATGGTGAAATGGAGAGATATTATCGGTGGGGTTGGAACGGCTTGGCTTGTAACTATGGGAATAGTTTTATCTGTTGCATCTGTTGCCGCAATTATACGGGCTGTTATCGGAGCAGGCCCGATAAATAATGTGCTGAGTTTTATCTTATACATAGCGATAGCTGTAGCAGGAATTTACAGGCTTGTGAAGATTGAACAAAGATGTTCAACAACAGGACAAAAGATTATGGTGCCGTTTGTATGCTTCAGCCTTGCGATGGGGTTTGGCTGGAGAATTTTGTTGAAAATACTTATGAGTTTGCCGATGGAAAGTGGTAGCTCCGGCGGATTTCCAAGCAATGTTCAGCATAATGGGAAGTGGTACTCATTGGTTACTGACTATGGGACAAGTGCTTTGTACAGAAGTCACGACGGAAGTGAGATAACGCTAAACCGTTCTGAAGTAGACAATATGCCGAATGATTTTAAAAGTAATGATATTGATTAAGCGAAGAAAGTCCCCTTGCATAAGTTGCAAGGGGATAAATTTTATAGAGTTAATGTGATTTTATCAAAAGGGTCAAATTTTTGCACGCCCATAATATAAGCATATCACAAATGGATATCCTTTTTTATTTCACAAATTCCGTGCGACGCTTGTGTTGGAAAGTATTTTTTTATTGAGTCCCATGTCTTTTTCGATACTGCATTGGTGTATATCCTGTTTGACTTTTGAAAAAGAGTGTGAAATAGCTGGCAGAGGAAAAATTCATCTTTTCGGCAATACCAGATATGGGGATGTCGGTAAGCAGGAGCTTTTGTGCTTCAGATATACGCAGATTTATATAATATCTTTTGGGGCTGATGCCGGCATAGTGGCTGAAAAGTTTCTTTATATAACTAACGCTGATATAGTTTGTTTTTGCAAAATCTTCCAAAGAAAGATTGTTGTAAATTTCCTTATGCATCAGTTCGACAATAGTACTGTAGGTTTGTGCACCGGTAGAGGTTGAAAGACTGTCTTTTGTATGGCTTTCCCGCATAAGACGCATAAAAAATGCAGACATACGGCAGCTTGCTTCAAAAAGGTCTGTAGGTTCGTTCTTACTGCGTTGTGTTTCACAGGACTGAAGCATATCTACAATATGAACGTATTCATCGTGAAGCGCAGAAGATAAATGAAGAACACCTTTTTTTAAGTATTCTGGCAGGTCACCGCTTATGCGGAAGGAAACGTTCAGAACTCTCGGACAAGTATTTTCAGCGGAGCAGATACGATGAAACTCATTGGGGGCATGAAAAATGATGTCTCTTTTGCCCATAATATAAACATTTTCATCCTCTGTAACCTCTATTTTACCGTCTAAGACATACACGATTTCCCAGAAGTTATGATTTTCTCCCTCAAAATTGAAATTCTTGGGAAATCGGCGGTCTAATACACTTTGCAAAAAATCTGTGATTTGAAATGTGCTGCAAATAGGATAGAACATAGCAAAGCTCCTTTTGGTATCTAAAATATAAAAAATAGTGTCTAATTTTGTGTTGAATTATAATTATTACCTTGATAAGATTATAGTAACATAGATAGATTCATATGTCAATGTGATTTCAAACCAAAAGGGGAGAGGAAAATGAAAGAAAAGATAAAAGTTGGATACATTGGGCTTGGAAGACGAGGCACACTTGTACTCGAGAATTGTGTCAGCGAAATGAATGACGTAGAAATTGCCATGATTTGTGACATATACGAGCCATACATAGAAAAGGTAAATAATATCTTAAAAGAAAAAGGACGCGACGCTGCTGTTGGAACCACAGATTACCATGATATTTTAAATAATCCGGATATCGATGCTGTATTTATTATGACTGGTTGGGGCAGCAGAGTTGATATTGTAAAGGATTCTATGCGCGCCGGCAAGTATACTGCTTTTGAGGTTGGTTGTGTTTTTGATATTCAGGAATGTCATTCTCTTCTGGAAGTTTATGAAGAAACAAAAACACCTATTATGATGCTTGAAAACTGTTGTTATGGCAGATTTGAAATGATGGCACTTAATGTGAAAGAAAAAGGACTTTTTGGAGAATTGATCCACGCCGAAGGTGGCTATCATCATGATTTGATAATTTGTGACGAGTTGTATGGTAATGAAAGTGATGAGGATCGTCATTACAGAATTCATTCATATATACAGCGAAACTGCGAGCAGTATCCTACTCATGAACTTGGACCTATTTGTAAGGTTCTTGGTATCAACCGCGGCAACAAAATGCTGACTTTGAGTTCATTTGCCTCCAAGTCTGTTGCTCTTAAAGAACGTATCGTGACTGATTTGGGAGAAGACAGTAAATGGGCGAAATATGATTATAAGCAGGGTGACATTGTCACAACCATAATTACCTGTGCAAATGGTGAAACAATCAAGTTGTGTTTGGATACCACTGCACCACGTCCTCACTATTCAAGAAATTTCACTATTCGTGGAAGCAAAGCAATGTGCAGCGAAGACAGCGATGTGCTGTTCTTCAACGGCATGGAAGAACCTTGTCGTAATAATATGGAAGAAATGTACAAGGAACACGACCATCCGCTTCATGAGGAATATGTAAAGCTTGGAGAAAAAGGTGGCCATGGCGGTATGGACTGGCTGGTTTGCCGAGCATTCATTGAAAGTGTTAAGAAGGGTACAAATACACCCATTGATGCATACGATTCTATTTTGTGGGCAGCAATCGCACCCCTTTCAGAAGCATCTATTAAGATGGGTGGTGCACCGGTTCCTGTTCCGGACTTCACACGCGGCAAATGGATAAATCGTGAACCTGTTACCGAAGGCAAATATTGTCTCGATAAGGTTTGTGTTGATAACACAGTTAAAATCTTTCCTGAATAAAAAATTGCTATAGCTAATTCAGGACAACAGTAGTTGCCAATTTATCAATTTTTTTGGTCCTAACTTAGAAATTAAAAAATGGAGGAAAGACAATGAAAGCAACATGTTATTCCAAGGAACCATACTATCCAATGTTACTGTCAAACGGAATTGACGGCATTTTGGTAGATTATAGTGGTAGTAATTTTGCATCCCATAGTGGACATACACATTGGGAGCAGTCTCACGGCGCCATCTGTGGTTGGTATAAGGCAACAAGCCGAACTGTAACCAAAAAGACAGAGGGTCAGATTTTGCGTGCTGGATATCAGGTGATTTTGTATAATGCACCGGCTGAGCCTGAGAGTTATGAACAGAGCTTGGATTCAAGCACAGGTATTTTGACAACAAGACTTTCTTTTGCAAAGAACGAAGTAGAAGTTTTAGTAGAAAGCTTCTTGACAACAGACGGACTTTGGTGCGAAAAGGTAACAATAGAAAAATGTGACCCGTCAAATCCGCCACAAGTTGGATTTTTGCTGTTGGATGGACAGAGCGGTTATTTATGGATGCAGCTTCAGACCCAGACAGCACTCCATGTAAATATGGGCGAAAAGGAAATGCAGATTTCCTATGATTTTGGCTCATTTGCAGGTAAAGGTGCTTTGTGGTCGGACCGTGCTTTTGCTGAAACAGAAAAAAAGAATGTAGCAGGTTCGGATGCCCACAATCTTGGGTTGATTGGTGCATTGTCTCAGGGCGAATCAGTTTCGAGAATCTTGACCATTGTGGACGAGACAGAATGCTCGAATGTGGATGAAGAATTCGAAAAGAGAAGCCGCATAGCGCAGAAAGGATATGACGCTGTAAAAGCTGCGCATGTTGAAGCATGGAAGAATGAAAATGCAAGTAGTGTTACTATACCCGACCCCAAGGTGGCTCAGGTATACGAGATGGGACAGTACCTTATCAGGTCATCCCAGAATCCCCAAAACGGTGCAACTCTTTTGGGAATTCAACCACATCTTTGGAATGGCGGTCTTTATTGTGCATATGACGCTGTGTTTATCATAAAAGGACTTTTAACAAGTGGCTTTATTAAAGAAGCAGAAAAGTGTGGAAAGTTCATTCTTGGTTTGATGGAAATCGGCAGACAGGCACTTGCAGCATACGATATGAAAGGCGGGGCATCTGTAGGCTGGACAGACTGTAAAGGACAGTACTCTCAACATAGAGATATGAAGGAGTTTATCACACATTTCAAGCCTATGTATCCTTGTTTTGATATTTTGAATTTGTATAATATCTGGAATCACACAGGCAGAAAGACTTCAGAAGAACTTGAAAAAGCTCTTCGTATGTTCCTTGATTTTACGGAGCACCTTACTGAAGAAAGAGACGGAAGAGTCTTTTTGAAGAATGTTATGTCAGGTACCGAGGGTGGATATGAGTCTGAGACAGATACATGGACCAATGTTGCTTTGTTCCAAAGTATCCGCGTGATAGGAGATATGCTTAAAGATGAATCTCTTATTGAACTTTCCGAAATATTAGAGGAAAATATGGCGTGCAATTATAACGAAGATGGCATTTTGCTTCCGTTCAAGGATGCTCCATTCATAGGTGGTTGGCAGTCAGATATGTCTATATTTATGATGCCACGTAACTTATCAGAAAAAAATATTGACATAGGTTTGAAAACCTGCGAAACTGAATGGGGATACAATTATGATACTCCCACAGAGACGTATCGCCATTGGCCATGGATTCCTCCAAGATCCGTGATTTGCTATGCTCGTCTTGGTGCACATAAAAAGGCGATGGAACAGCTTCTCAAGATTCCTATGGGCGCATCATCTCTTGGAGTACTTCCTGAAAAAATCAGAATTGACGGCGCCCCCATCAACTATTATTATACCACGCCTGCGGGCCTTGCCGTTTGGGCTGTAAACGAAGCTATGTGCTTTGAAGAAGAAGGTACGGTTTGTTTCGCATACGGCATTACGAACGATTGGCAGGACTTTTCTGCAAAAAACATTCACTTAAGCAACGGCTTGAAAGCCGATATTACGGTGAGCGATGGCGTTGTTAAAGAACTTGCACTTACAAATCTGACCGAAGCTGAAATCACAGTCAACCTAAAGGTAAATGCTGACTTTCATGCGGACGTACCTGATGTTGTAACGATAGAGAAAGGTGCGAGATACAGCTTTCAAGTATAATACAATGCTTTGTAGCTGATTGATAACTGATTTACTGACTTTATATGTTTATAAAAGGCATACCGACTAAGTCTTCGGTATGCCTTTTTCATATTCGATACGTTGCGTTAAATGAAAAAATAGCATCTGCATTGCGCGCAAACCATTAGCAAAGTGTGTGGCACAAACTCCGAAACATTGAGTTGTTTTGTGACGGAGTTTCACAACAACCAAGTCTTTGCAAAAGAAATTGCACGAAAAATGACCAAAAAATTGAGATTTAAGATAAATTTTGCTTGCATAATTACTAAATTTGTGTTATACTAAAAAAGTTAATTGGGGAAGTATTGCAAAGTGACGGAAAATATGGAAAATTGTTGTGTTTTTGAAAGATGTGTTGAAAAAAATTGTTTTTTCGAATTTGACCCAAAAGCTCAGCACAAACAAGATGTACCAATGTAAATTTTTTCCAACGGTGCAGAATATTTCCATTGTAACTTTGGGTTTGAAAGAGTTATAATCAAATAGGTAAATTATTAAAAATTTCACATAAAAACATTAACGTTTAGGAGGACAAATCTATGACAAAAAAAGTTTTATGTTTGATTCTTGCATTGGCACTGGTGTTGCCCACTTGCATTATTCCTGCAATGGGCGAGACTGCAGATGCCGCTACCATTGATGATGGTGTGATATATTACGATTTTGATGAGAAGGACTTTGAGTCCACGAACGCAAAAGTCACCTGTGTAGGCTTGGAAAAGCGTGGAGAGGACAATGGAAACCACTATCAGGTGCTTACAAGCAATGGTACTACCAATGGGGCTCATGTAATGGATATAAATGACAATCCTGTATTGACAGGTTCGGTTATCACACTTGATGTATATTGTTACAACAATTCAGCGCCCATTACTGTTTATTCTGATGTATATACTTCCTCAGGGGAAGCAACAAGTACCCGATGGGCAACAAGCCTTGTAGTTGACGATGATGATGTTGAAAAATGGTATACTTATAAAATCGAGTTTGGCGATTCTATAAGTGGTGACCTTGGCGACGCAACGAATCATGCACAATTTGTGAAGGTGTATAGAAAAGCACGAGGTGCAGCAGATTCTGAATATGGTGCACCGCTTACCGGCATTAGTAATGCTACATGGGATAAAACGATGAATGTTGATTATATTTGTATTGGTTCAATCGGTTCCACTCCTTCTACAACCGGTATTGGATACGCATTCCACAGGGTAAGTGAAGCTAATAAATTCGACGCAAAATATGCAGTTGACAATTTTGCTATATTTAGCCCGACAAGCCAAGCGATTGCGACAGGTACAGCATTTGAAGATGGTGAGGGAAACAACGTTTTGAATTTACCTTCAGAAGGAAGTGTTGTACCCGTATTCAAAACATTCAGTGGTGCTACTGCTTCGGCTTTTGTGGTAACAGCCGCATATGATGAAAATGACAACTTGCTTTATGTGAACCATGATAACGGTTCGATAATACCAACAGGTCTTGCTCGCGTGAAAGCACCTGCTGTTGATTTGGATGCTATTGAAAACGTTTCAAGAATTGAAGCGTTTCTTTGGGATGCAGAAGGCACAATGAAACCCTTTACAAGTGCAGCTGTTTTGGGAAGTGATTCCACTGTTTCAGGATCAAGTGCGACAGATCTTGAATATAGCGTGAAAGCAAATGAAATCACCATTGAAGGAAAATATGTTGGAAATACGGACGTTACTTTGAAAGCGGTTGATGACGGTGGCAACATTGTGTACGTAACTCAGTTCAAAACCACAGCCAATGGTTCGTTCAGTAAGAGTATGCCCATCAATTATACAGGAAATAACGTAAGCATTTCTTTGTTGCCAGCAGGCGGAACTCTGGAGACAATCAGTGACATCGTTGTTTCAGCTGACTGGACGGCATTTAAAGCTGATTTCAAACTGCTCACAAAAGATAACGCAGTTGATTTCTTTACAACTTATGCAGGGAATTTGAAGACTAATGACAACGGAACTGTTTCAGACATACCCCAACTCAGTGGTTTAGACTCGGATGATAAGAGCAACATTGGTTTTGTTATAAACAAAAAAATTACTGATAACAGTACATATTATGACGAATTTACTTATGCAGAATTGATTGAAGAGCTTGTTAAAGTGGTTGGAGTTAAGGGCTTTATGACAGATTTTGCTGCTGCAACAGATGTAGATGCAGTTAAAGAACTTCTTAATAGCGACAAGGCAGATTTCTTCAAATTTAATGTAAAAACAAATTTTGTTTGCAATTATTTGTTTGATGCAAAGGCCGATATTGGTACAGATTTTGAAGCATTTTTGGCTAAATATGAAGAAGCAAAGACCGAGCAGGCATCTGCAGAGGTTGCGATTGTTCCAAGTTTTGTAGGTCTTACAAAAGAAACTATTAAAAATTTATTTGACACAACTATTGAGCTTGGCGGCGAAGATGTTGCAATCAAAGATGTTTTGGGAATCACAGACAGAGTTAGTGAGTATGACAACAACGATTATTCTCTCATGCATAAGTTCTATGACAGTGAAGGCTATGACGAATATACCGATTCAACACCATACGCTGATGTAAACGCAGCACTCATGGATCTTTTGGACAAGGTTGATGCTTATAATTCATGGGTTGAAAGTGTCAAAAATGCAGGTTCAGTAAGTGCTGAATGGAATGCTATCAAGGCAGTGACTAATACTGCTTTGGTTAGTGAACACATTTTTGATGATGGAAACACATTTGAAGATGGTACAGGTGAAGATAAACTCATAAAGAGAGTAACCGACCTTGGTTATGAAAACTTGGAAGATATTAATGTTGACGAAGCAACAGAAAGAATTCAAAAACTTATAGAACTTAATGAGGCAACAGAAGCAGCTGAAATCAAGACTTTGATTGATGAGGCGAGAGTATGGTTCGCTGATATCCCTGAATTTACAGAATTAGAATGTGAAAGAATAACCGACAGAGAATTCAATTATTACTCTGAAATTTTTGATGCATATATTTTTGCAAGCGGTCCTGACTATGCGAAATATTCCATAAGAGACGGAAGTGGCAACAGTGAAATTCTTCTTACTGATGGCTTTGCAGCGGATGGCCAAATTAAAGCCGAGAACGTAGAAGATGAAGATACTGGGTATAAGTATATAAACTTTAAAGCAGATGGTCTAAAAGGTGTTTCGAGTGGAAAATATCTTGGTCTTATGAAAAAAACGGATGCAAATATAGTGAATTGTGCATCACCTAACACTGTTATCAATGTAGACATCCGGTATAGAGAAAATGGCATTCCTTTCGTGATTAGCTTTGCAAAGCCGGATGCTTATAGGGGTTCAATGGATCAGGGCTTTAATGTCGGTCTTATCCCCAGAGAGCTTGATAAATGGTATACATACAAGTTTGAAATTGGAAATTACGATTCTGACGCATGGGTAAATGACTATGTAAGTGTTTCTGTGAAAGAAAAAGATGAGGATGATTCGAAATATGTGCTTTTGACAGGCAAAAATGCGTTGGATGAATCAAACCCGAACAAAGTTTTTCTCCCGAGTGATAATGATATGACCAAATATGGTTATATTTACAACGTTTCTCATACAACCTCAAGTAATCTGGCGTTTGTTGGTTTCAGCACCTATAGGTTGCAGAACGAAAGCTGGACAGAGGATATGTACAATCGGGCTGAGGTTGATATGGGTGTTGTTATAAAGGCGTTTGAACGTTCTTACATAGCAAAGACTGCAGAATTGCAGAATGAAAACGGTGCAGTTGTTACAGAACTTCCTGCTTCAGGTACTGTTACACCTGTATACACAGTGAAAAACACAGGAATAGACTGTTGGGTTGATTCAATAGTTGTAATTTATGACAAGAATGGAGTTATGGTTGACTTTAGGTGCGAACAAAAAACCGTTTATGCTGGTGAAGGAACAGAGATTTCAGGACCCACTGTTGATGTAACTGATGTGCCCAAGGGCGGAAGATTGGAAGCACTTCTTGTGGACCAAACAGCCCAAATGAGACCTCTTGCTGATATGCTTGCTCTTGGAACACTTCCTGTAATAGAAGAAACCATTTGTGCAGAGACTACCTTCAGCACAAAAGCAAACACTATAACCGTTGAAGGTACACTTAGTCATAAAAATGAAAATCTTGTAGTGACAGTAAAAGATTTGTCAGATAACATTCTTGCTGCAACACAGTTTAGGACCGTAAGACAGGGTTATTTCAAGAATACAATTATCATTGACACTGAACTTGAACTAGACGATACAAAGGTGAAGGTTCTTGTTTCTACAAAGGATGGCGTTGTGGAAGAAGAAATTGATATGTCACTTAACTGGAGTGGTATGAAAGATGCTCTTGGAAGTGAAATTGATGAAACTTTCTTTGATACTTTTGCAAAATATTTCGAATCTTATGGACAATTTGCTGACACTGACGATCAGCCGTGGCAAGAGCTCACAGAAGAACAGAAAAAGGATGAGAAACTTGTTCTTACTAACAATAAAAGAGCAGATAAGCTGAATGCGAAAAAACCCGTAATCAGTTTTGCGAATGCAAGCGAGAAAACACTTATGACAGCGCTTGTTAATACATTTGTAAAGGCTGACGCATTTAATGAAATGACAATTCAGGAAATTCTTGACAAACTTGCTTTGATAAAGGAAAATATTGATGACGGCAAGGTTGCTGAACTTGAAGATGCACTCAAGGCAGCAGGTGATGCGGACGCAATAGAGGAACTTATCACAAGTGATGACATAAAGGACTTTGTGCTGTTTGATGTGTCAGATGTATCAAACATTGGTGCAGTATGTGAGGCACTTGCAGGTACAGACGCAGATAACATAGCTGACATTATTGAAGCTTTTGAGCTTGCAAAGAACAATCAGAAAGAAATAGAAAGCAATGGATTAAGCGATGCGTTTAAGGCGATTTCAAATGCAAACGATATGAATGATTTCTTTGCAAATGACGGTTATAAAACAGTACTTGGTATCGATGATGTGACATACACAGCTGAAGATGCAAAGATAATGTATAGCGTATACGCTCATGAAGAGTATGCTGACATTGCTGATGCAGAGGTAGCAGGTGCAATCAAGTTTGTTCAGAATTATGTGAAGGAATTAAATGAGTGGACAAAGAAAATCGACGCTTGTGATGAGGCAACTGATGAATGGGAAGCAATAAAAGAGGTATTTGGTGAACTCAGCTTTTTAACACCTGAACTTGTTGATGTAAACAAGGAAGATGTAGATCCAGATTCATTGTCAAAGGTTTATGATAGACTTGATGATCTTGGATTTGGATACACAGACCTTGAAGATGCGGAATCAAAGATTGATGATGACAGTGCGGTAATCGCAGAAATGCTTGCTTGTATTGACAAGATTGACTATGAGGCAAACAGAAAAAATGGTGCTTCAATAGGATACCCGGGTCTTGTTAAGGCTCAGGTTGAACGAGCAGTAGACAATGGCTGGATTACACTTGACGGAAATCAGTCTGCAAATGGCAAAACATTCTATAAAAAGATGCTTGGAAAAACTTATAAATACCTTGCTGATATAGAAGATGCTTATTATGCGCCATCAAGTGATGGTGGTTCCGGCGGCGGTGCTGGCGGTGGTGCTGGCGGTGGTGCTGGCGGTGGCGGTACTACAAAGGATGATGCAGATTCAATTATTATCAATGATGGTACATCAGGTGGCAATACAGGTCTTAACATAAACGGTGCAGGATATCCCGCGGCTCCTTTCCAGGATGTTACAAGCGAATATAACTGGGCAGAAAAGAGCATCACAGGTCTTAGAAGATATGGTATTATTCTTGGTGACGGCGATGGAAACTTCCGTCCTGGTGCAAACATAAGCCGTGAAGAATTTCTTTCAATCCTTTTGAAAGTTTTCAAAGTTGAAAACAAAGTAACAACAGCTAATTTCTCTGACGTAAAGAAAAATGAATGGTATTATAACACTGTAGCGACAGCTTATGAAATGGGTATTGTCAAGGGCTATACAGATGGAAGATTCGGTATCGGCGACAATATTTCAAGAGCTGATATGGCTGTTATGGTTTGCAGAGTTCTTGATATAATGGGCAAATCTCCGGCAGTAGAAGAAGTTGGTTATATTTTCACCGACTATGCAGATATTCCGGACTATGCATATAATGCTGTAACAAGACTTCAGCAGATGGGCTTGGTAAAGGGTGATGATTTCAGATACTTCTATCCAACCAACAGCCTTACTCGTGCAGAATCTGCAGTTGTATTGTGGCCTATTTATCAGAACTCAGGAAGCATGATTCAATAATTGACAGATACTTTGGATTATAAGAAATTGAGGTTACAACAACAGAAAGGAAAGATATTATGAAAAAGAGATTTTTAGCAAGTATTTTGTCAATCCTGATGATAATTTCATCACTCAATATCACAGTATTTGGCTGGGGCTTCCCGGTTGGTGAAACCGAGTATGGAAATGAAAGTGAATGGCTCACTGCAGAACAAATTGCTGTGCTTTACAGAAGTGGAGTTTCAGATTGGCAAAACATAGGCAATATGCAAAGTGAAGCGGGTAGCATTGTAACAAGAGCAAAAGCCACAAAATACATAAGCAGAATGGCAGGGCTCAATGCTTCTGAAGCAGGTGATTTTGAGAGTTTGTTCAAGGATTTGACATCTGAGCATGAATATTATAAATATATTAAAGCGGTTGCTACTGCAGGATATATGCAGGGTGACCCTGACGGATATTTTAGACCGGATGAAGCGATTACTACAACCGAAGTAGCAACAGTACTTCTCAGATGTCTCGGATATAAACCTATTGTTGCTATGGCAGGTATAAATAAAGCCTTCAATATGACCAAAATTCTTGATGGAGTTCCGGTGCAGGATAAAGTGAATACAGCTCAGCTTTTACGAATGATTTATAATGCGCTGAATTCTCCCGCAATTTCATCGAATGCTTTCAAACTTTTGAATGATGGGACAGTTGATGTTAACTATTTAATTGATAAAGATTACCTTGGCTTCCAGCATCTTCTGGGACTTATTTCAGCGAGAGGTGTTCTTGAAGCAATTCCCAGCACAGCTCTCACGACACCGAAAACATCGTTGAAAGACAACAGAGTTGTTGTGGCAGGCGCTGAGTATGAATATGAAGGCGATGCTACAGAGTTTTTGGGCTATGATATAAATTATTTCTACAAAAAAATAAGTGACAAGCGCAGAGAACTTGTTTATATGTATAAATCCGACAGAAATGAAGAATTTGTTTTGACACATGATGTTATTAATAGTTTTGCAGACGGTGTTTATACATACGAACGCAACAACAGCACAAAGAAAATTGTTCTTTCAGGAACACATGATGTTATCTTCAATGACATGGCAAACCCCAATTATACCGATGCGGAAATGAATCCGGCATTTGGTAAGGTTACATTTATAAATAACAACGGCGACAATACTTATGATGTAATAAAGATAGTCAGCTATGATTTCTATGTGAGCTCAAGAATGTCGGATGACGGCAAAACTCTTTATTTCAAAAACAATGCCGGTGAAGATGGCTTTATCGATTTTAAAGCAGAAGATGTTGTTGAAATCTGGGACAGAGGCGAAATCATTGAGCCGAACAGACTTAAATCAAATCAGCTGTTGGCTGTGCGTGAGACCAGTGACAGTTCAGGCGGTGGTAAAAAGTATATTATCGAGTGCCAAAAAGCCGATGCTTCAAATGTAAAAATCACTTCACTCAAAAAGGCGTCATTTGTAACAGATGATGGTATGGCTTTCACCATGTGGGATGACATCGTGGGTACGCTTGATATGGATACGATGTATAACATATATACATGGGACGGTGTTGTGGTTGCTGCGATATCTCTTGAGAATTCAGGTTTCCAGAACGCATACTTAGTGGATTTCGGTGTGGACTTTGGAGTTTTTGGAGAAGTTTCTGCAAAGATTGCTGTGGTTGATACTATGCTGAAATATCAAATTTTTGATATAGCAGAAAGGGGTTATTTTGATGGAGAACCATATACAAAAGCAGACCTTTCAAGCACTACCTTTGAAGAGGCTCTAAAATTTAGTGCTAAAACCTATTCGGTTGGATATGACTCTAAATACCCTTATGCACAGCCTGTAAAGATTTCTTTCAATAACAAGGGTCAGGTTAACAAAATCGATACATATGACCTTGGCGCAAGCGAGGATCCTGAAGAAACACTTCAGCACGCAAAGGTGTACAATGCCGAAAATGGAGAACTTGTTTCCTTGGGAAATAAAGAAACAATTGAAGCACGTTATTATGGTGGCGGATTTTACTACACCAATGTATCTGTGGGTGGTTATAACCAGATGGTAGATACAGTAGGTGCAACTATAATCTTTGTTCCTAAAAATAGAAATGAAGAAATTTCGTATACCACAGGTTCTATCTACTCATTTAATAACGGTTATTCGTATTCGTTTGACATAGTAGGTCAGGATAGAAACGAAGGAACAGCAGAGGTAATGTATTACTATTATGATGAGACCCAAGTTGATTATTTGAAAAGCACTCCTGGAATTGTGGCAGAGCTTTATCAAGAACTCAATTCAGACGGTGATGTACAGTGTATCGTAGGTATATATGAAGGCGCAACGTTCAAAAATCTAATTGCAGATGAAACGGTGTTTAATACACTCAATATCGGGGATGTTTGTTATTTCAAAACAAATTCCAAGAACGAAATACTAGATGTAAAAACGCAGTATTCACCTGTTGAAGGCTTGGGAGATGTGCTGGTAGCGGACGAAGGATCGGTAAAATACCTCGGTGAAGTTGTAGGTTCAGTTGTGGGTACAGCCCTCAATATGACAGGTGGAGTTGTAAAATTTGCTCTTGAAAAACCTCAGGATATACCCAAAGGCGTTGACAATGAGCCCGTTTTAAAAGATATTGCTACATGTGTCTACTCGTTAGGTGCGACTAGCGTGTTCAAGTTCTCAACATTTAACGGTGCGCCCAAGGTTGAAGTGGCTTCAATTTCAGATATAGTTACCTACAAACAAAAACAAAATGATGCATCGCTGATTATCGTAAATAAAACTGTAAGTAACAACGCTGCATCTCAAATTTACATTATTGAACAGTAAAACATTCTAGAGGCATCCCTCTCCGAAGAGGGAGGGAATGCCTTGGACCTTTTATTGAAATTCAAATTTATTATGACTTTGTTAAGAATAAAATTTTGCTAAGAAAGGACAAAAAATATGAAAAGAATTATTTCATTTATATGTATGATTGCTGTTCTTTGTACAATGTTTCTGCCTGTGGTTTCAAATACCGAGGCAAAGGCTGCGGAGGCTGAATGGCACACCTATTGGACAACAACAAAGGGTTCGCCGCGTCTTACAGAATCAGGGTCTATGATACTTCCCACGGGTTCAGAAATCAGATATACATCAGCTCTTCCCAAAAAATATACTGTTGAGTTTTCCGCAAATGTGCGCAAATACAGTGTCAGCGTGGGTCTTCAGGGTAGATACGGTGTACGTCCCGGTGGATATATCCGAGACGGATATATTGGTTCTATGGCAGGCGGACTCAGAATAAATGTAGAAAATAATATAACAGGATGGCATGATTATAAATACCTTATTGACCTTGAAAACAAAATTCAAAAGGTATATTATGACGGAATTTATGTTGGTGAGTTTGTGCTTGAAGAAGCAAATGCAGGCGGCAACTGGTGGACGTTCTGGGCTGAGAGCAATGGTGAACTTGAAGTTGATGATGTAGTCTTCACAGAAATCACCGGCGCTGTAGCTGAAGAAACAGAAGAAAAGGAAGAAATGACAGTTCCCGCAGAAGGTTATTCAGAACCATTCTTTTATGATTTATATGATCTCAACGGTGTCAGACTTTGGGATGATGGAGGCTTTGTAACACATAATGCAGAAGAAGGCATTGTTTCAATCGATCATTATGCCGGACGTCTGCAAAGATCTGGTATTGAAATTCCCTTGAAACCTCCGGCAAACTTTGATATGGAATACAGATTAAGAATGTCCCCTGTAGATAGTCAATGGGAAAAGTCATCTTTGTCGGTTGAAGTATCTGTGGATACCAGACATACATGGCTGTATCTGAATCCGGAAATGCTGGCTATGAGACACAATGCGGAATATCGTGAAGACCCGCATTATGACGGACCATTCATTGGGGTACCTGTTGGATTCCCCAGCGACGGCGAATGGCATATCATTAAGGCAGAAATCCGTGACAGAATGATTACCTGGTATGACAATGGCAAAGAGATTGTTTCTTATGAATATTACTACAGAGGTGGTACATCGGTATACCATACTTGGATTGGTATTTATAGTAGTGGTTCTGCTAATGGTCTTGATGCGGATATTGACTGGGTTAAATACA
This sequence comes from Clostridia bacterium, assembly GCA_045580025.1. Classification (GTDB taxonomy): domain Bacteria; phylum Bacillota; class Clostridia; order Monoglobales; family Monoglobaceae; genus SIG440. The sequence continues at coordinate 111,144 of JAZNNB010000029.1, read as the reverse complement.
CTCCTTATGTCGATGATGAATTAAAAATAACTTCACCAATGACAAATTCAGAGGTTTTGGCAGGAAGTGATATTTTCATCACAGGTGAAACTGCACTTGATACCGACAAAATTGATTATTACATAAACACGGTTTATGTTGGTTCAGGCTATAAGAAGAACGGCTTTTCATACACTCTCAAAAATGTGAAAGCTGGCAGATATCACATCACTGCAAAGGTGGGTGAGGTTGAAACCAGCGAAACAATAGTGAACGTTCTCAATCAATATGATGGAAGGCTCACTTTGAGCAAAAACAAAATCAAGGTTGGCGAAAGCCTCAAGGCAAAGGCAGAGGTTAATTCACTTGGAAATTCATACAAGGGTGTGAAGGCAGATTTTTATGTAAACGGTCAGCTTTATTTCACCGATAAATCAGCGCCCTTTGAAACTGAATTAAAGGACCTCAGAATTGGTACAAACTCGGTTGTTACAAAAATTTATGACAGCGCAAATGTTTGTGTTCAGACCAATACTGAAAATGTGGATGTCAGCTATGTAAAAGGTGCTAAATTTGAAATCGGTCGTGAATATGAACTGAACTATGAATACAAATCAGGTACAGGAAAAATTCACTTAAATGACGGATATTTTGATTTGACAATCACAAATAATAAAGATGGAATCACCTATGTAACAAATGAAGGTTCAAAAACCTACAAGAACATCGGTTATGGCAAATACAAGGTGGTTGTTACAGCAGGTCATGCAGAGATTTATTGGAAGGATCAGTTCCTCCAGTCAATTTTGCTTCCCTACAAACCGGCAAAGGCAGAATTCACAAATTCAGGTGTTACAAATCTTACCCTTGCGGGCAGCGGTGTAAAGACTGAGATTGCCGGAATAAATTGGAAGAGTGATATGAAAACATGGTCTTCAGGTCCTCTTCCTGTGAAAGAGCAGTATTATTACTCACTCGAATTTGACAAAAAGGACACATCAACCGAAGAGGTTTACATAAGTGATGGACACTATAACGCTACACTTTATTTCCGCGAAGACGGAATTTATGCACTTCGTCAGCTCAAGGTGAATGTACCTCCAACAGAACTTAAACTCGCAGATGAAGTGAAGCCGGGATATTATCGCCTGACTGTTGGTCATGGTATTGCACATTTTTATTGTAACAATGAGCTCGTAGGAAACTTCAGATTTATTGACTATTATGCAGCTCAGGCAGAAATAAAGAGAACAATGTCCAATCCTTCATCTTCAAACATATTTGTTCTTAAAAACTCAAACGATGTTTACTATCACAGTGACGATTTTGAAAACAAAGCAGAACTTCCTTCGGAAGATTATTGGAGCGCCAGACCCACAAACTATCGTTTGAGTGGTTCTGAAAAAATTACAACCAAGTTGAATGAAGAAAACGGAAATCATTTCACCACCCTTGAGGGTTCGGGCGTATATGTTCTCAATGCTACCGACAAATATCCTCAGCTCAAGTGGCGCGGAAGAATTGACGAAGCATCAGGACGAGTTTTTGCGGTAATTAGAATGGCATTGTCTGATGCTCAGGAGAAAATCGGATACGATTTTGACAAAAAGAGCTGGTTCCACGAAACTATCAAATACAACGGTCCAACAACTGACAAGTATACCGAGCTTGCACCAAATGCATTAAAGGCTGGCGAATGGTACGATTTTGAACTGAAAACCGAGGACTTTGATGTGACACTTCTGGTAAACGGCAAAGAGGTTTTCAAAGTAAGACTTGAAAACAACCTTGATGGCATGTGGTTTGGAAGATTTGGTGTAGGTGTTCAGGGTTCAAAGTATAGTTTTGACGATTTCTGTTACAAAGGTGAAAACCGCGTTACCCCTGGCGCTGTAAACTTTGCAAACCTTCAGGTTGCTGGCAAAGACATAAATTCATGGAACGGCGATTATGCTGTGGAACGAAATGTAGCTGGTAATGTTGAAGTTGCAGACTTCTTTAGAATTGATGATGACACGGTATATGCTCGGTCAGGTCTTGGCATCAACCAAGGTATGATGATCACAGATAACGGAAAGACATGGAAAGAGCATATGGGAGCAAACCCATTTGATACTCTTGAAGCGACAGGCAATTATGCACAACTGCCTAATGGTACTTGGGTATATCTGCCTCATGAAAATGTATTGGGCAATCCGCAGTACTGCAGAATTTCAAAGGATGGCGGAAAAACATGGAGTGAAAAATACCTTGTTCACAGTGGTGAGTATGGACACCTCGGAACAGGTCACCGTTTACGTGAAGCCGGTGGAAAGTTGTTTGTAACATATGAGTCTGCTGCAGAATCTACCACACGTTTTTCAATATTCTACACTGAAGACGGTATGAACTGGCATTTGGCGGAGCCAGGTTTCATCGATTTTGAGAAAGTTGGCGGAGTAGTTGTACAGGAATCGTTTGTGATAGAAGCTCCTGATGGTGAAATACGGCTCTATGCCCGTTCAAACGTAGGTTTTATCGTGTATTTACGTTCATATGACGGCGGAAAGACTTTTGATACAAATTGGAATTATACAAGTCTTCCACAGTGTGAATGTTGTTTCAGCATTCGAAGAGATGAAAATGACCCATATACATATTATGCAGCTATTCAGTATGGTACCGAGCCGGCACAACAGTCAAGAGGCGGCAGCCCCAGAACTCAGTACGCCTTTTTCGTCAGCCGTGACGGAATGGAAACATGGGAGTTTGTTTCTGACTTGGTTTCAACAGGCAGTGTGCCTTCAATGAATATGAGTGACCTTATGATGGATGTTTATGGCGACGTTATGTATTATGCGGCGAACTCTATTCTTGGACCTGGTCTTAAATATGTTGGCTCTCAGGACCTTAACAAGATAAAATCCCTGAAGCGACTTCCACAGTATCACTTCCTTTATGACCTTGGATATAATGTAGCAAGAGATCTTGCTGACAAGCATTGTGTTGTTTCAAAGGACAAAGGCACCGCTTGGTACTATGGAACATATTCTGCGGCAAGTGTCAAGGATGGCAGAGCTGATCTTAGTACAATAGAAAACATCTTTGGTGTTACGGCAAGCAAGTCAGGAAACAAGGTTACACTCAAGTTGGGTGACGGAAAAGTTACCTTCACCGAAGGTAGTGCAGAGTATGACAACAACGGTGCAAAGGGAACTGCTGAAAGAGAAATTTTGAAGAACGGCTATCTTGACCTTAAAACTGTTACAGAGATTTATGGAAAGGTATTCCGCGAGGCAGAAAATTCTTATGTAATTTTGGATAATGGTGAAGCAATTCATCCCTTCCAGACAAGTATAGACAACATGGTATAATTCTTTAAAAATTCAATATCCCCTATGGATTTTTCCATAGGGGATATTTTTATCTAAAGAGGATAAAAAAAATTGCAAATTTATCAAAATAAAACAAAAATAAGACTTGAAAAAGATTGAAATTTATGTTATATTATAAAAGAAGTACCATATCCCTTGCGTTATCTTTGAATTTTAACTGAAAAAAGATGACCTGGATGGCGAAAAATACAGGAGATTGAATTTTAAAATCAAAGTTATCTTAAAAACTTTTTAATAAAATTCTTCAAAATCTGGATTTGTATACTAAAAAATGTTGCTGAGGAGGAGACGTGTTTTGAAAAAAATTATTTCATTTTTATGTGCGTTTGTTATTTTGTTTGGTGCTGCAGGGTCGGTTTTGTCTATTGATGTTTCGGCTGCGGATTGGCGTGACAATTGGATGAATACCGGCAAAGGTGAACATCAAGTGCTTACCAAATCCAACTATAGACTTTATCAAAATGCTGAGATTATGTATACATACCGGTGGAGACCGAAAAAATATTCTGTTGAGTTTAATTTGGCTGTGACTGAGTATGACAGCTCTAGTGACAAGGTGCATGCTAGCTTCAGAGGCCATACAGGCTTTATAAGAGTAGGTGGTTATGTATTTAAGGATTATTTTAGGTGTATTGACGATGGTTATGCGCGGGTAGATACACCAGATAACTGTGATGGTAATTATCATTCCTACCGACTTGAGATTGACCATACCACCAATACGCAAAAGATATATTATGATGGAGATTATAAGGGCGAATGGGTTATTCCTGAACCAGGCCCAGCGTACACAAGTGATGAATTCTTTTTTGCGGCGGCATCAACCAGCGTGATTGAAGTACAAAGTGTGAACATTGAATCCCTTATGAATGGACAGGGATATGAATTTCCCACCGATTATACCGCGGCATATACTGAAAATTATACATACAGCGAAGCTGAATATATTAACGGCACCACAGCTTGCCGTGTTCCTGAAGGCAAATGGAGTGAATATTTCAAATGCGATACTCAAAATGGAACAGTTTCTATTGAAAGAGACAAGGTATCAGGTGGTATCATAACATATATTGAGCATCCTCTCAATGGAACAACAAATTTCGATTGGGAATTGAGACTGAAACAAAGAAAGGTGGAAGACGAAAGCCTTAATCAGGCGGGCTTTACCATCAGAATTGCAACAGACTCTCGTTATACTTGGCTTAAAAATGGTGAAGGTATAATTTCTTTTAAAGGTTACGGCGAAAATGCAAGTGATCCGAATTATACCGGACCTACACACGCTATAGCATACGATATAGGTTATGATTGGTTTAACCTCAAAGCGGAAGTTCGAGACCAGTGGATTACATGGTATATTCAAAAAGATGGTGACGCCGCATACAAAGAACTGGTTAAATACAAAATGCATAAAGCCTCTATGAATCTGTGGTCCACTGCGGTGGGAATAGACTATGGTACGCCAGGTCTATCAGGTGGCTTCACTATAGACTGGGAAAAGTACACCCCATATGAATCTTCCTTCTATATCACTTCCCCTGCATCAAACACAGAATTCACCGAAGGAGACAGTGTCAGCTTTGATGTAAGTCTTGCTGATAATTCATATCAAAACAGAAGTAAAATGGTTGATTATTATGTAAACGGCATCAGGGTAGGTACAGCAGATTCTAGCGACAAATTCATATATACTTTAACCGAAATTAAACCTGGAACGTATAAAGTGAAAGCTGTATGCAGTGACGAAAAACAAAGTGCAGAGGTGCCTTTCACCGTGAAAAAATCATACAGCACTTCGAGTAGCGAAAAGATACCTGACGATTTAGGGATTGCCTTCGTTGGTAAAGCTGATGAAAAGTGGTACACCTACAAAATAGTTGTGGAGGATTTTGGCGGAAATAAATCCTTTGCAGAAAACCATGACGAATTTATTACGGTTTATCGAAAAGAGAGAGGCGACGCAGACAGTGAATACCAAGAACTGACTGGTATTAAAGCTCCGTATGGAGAGGATCTGATGTATACTCCCGAAGATATTGAAAATGCGGATTATTTGTATGGTGCTACCTTTACAACAGGCGCCGACAAGCTTCACCTGGGCTACTACAGCGGAAGGTATAATAGCAATGATAAAATAGAGACAGCATACTCTGTTGACAATATTCAGTTTTCAAATGGCGACGACATTGCATATTCGGGATATGTTAGCAAGACAGATGCCGAAATATTTGTAGAGTCGCTGGAAGAAATCGAGGCTATTATTCTTGCATCATATGATGAGAACAATGTTCTAATAGACATAGATTTTGCCGAACTTAACGGCGGAACAAACTTTGCTGACCTTGAAATCAAGGCAGGAAGTGTTACAAAACTTTATATGTGGAATAAAATCACAGAAGGAAAACCACTTATTGACGAACCCTTGGAATTTGGTAATTAAGAGTTGGTTCAAACAGCATAAAGAAAGGAAGAACCATTATGAAAAGACTTTTAAGCAGTTTTTTGGCAGTTATGCTTGTTGTGTTATGTGTTCCTGTGAATGCATTTATTCTTCAAGGTAATGTTAAATATTCACCTGATGTGGTTGAACTCAATCAGAATTTTTCTGGCTCTGTGGACGATTTCACAGTTGGTACAACTATTGAGGATGAGTCCTATGGACAGGCGGAGGTTACAGGTGACAAGCTCAAAGTAGCAAACCCGCAGTTTAACCTTGGCTCAAATCTTGACCTTGGCGCGAACAAAACCAAGTATGTTCTTGAGTTCAGCGTGTCAACAGAAGAAGACTATAAAACAACAGATACATCAAAAACAAACTACTCTCTCTATTGGTATGCACCAAATAGAGGGGCAAATAACAGCGGATACGGAGTTACAATTCCCTTTGAAAGCATAAATGCAGGGGTAATCCGTACATATCAGCTGACAATCAATGAGTCAGCTACCACAGCAACATCAATTTTTGAAAAGGTCCTTGTAAAAGAGGGAAATGGTGAATACCGTCAGCTTGGTGTTACATTTGATGTTGACAAATTGAAACTTCCGGCAACGAATTGCTATGCAGAGTTTTCGCCAAGATATCTTGATGCAAACGAATTTAAGTTTTACCTGGGTGGAAAGGCTTTTGCAGGAGGTTCATTTGACTGGAATATGCCCTATGAAAAAGCACCGGTGTTCTTATTTGATGACATCAAGATAAACACCTACAAATTGGTTCAGGGAAACACCCACAATCTGACCAAGCTTGATGGCATTTCATATTCGGAGGATTTTCAGGATGCACCTGATGATTTTTCGGCAACCGACAACTTAAGCGCAACTCAGAATACCGACAAGGATGGAAACAGTTACTATACACTTCAGCTGAACGAAGAGGATGCAGTTTTTTCTTCATGGTCACAGGACATAGGTTCACTGCTTCAGCCCAATACGACGATCACACTTGACCTCAAGTGTGAGACCGAGGGTATGCCGTTCCTGATTCATGTGGGACGTCCCAGTGCCCTTGAGGCAATACAGCCCGGCGCAAGCATCAGTTATGGAACGACAGTTACTGTGAATGCAAGGTTCAACAGCAGCAGCGAAACAGCTACAAAGGCAGAATTTTATGTGAATGGTCAGCTTTATACCACGGTTACCGGCACAAATCGCTTTGAAGCCTTAATATCAGATCTCGAAATTGGCACAAGCTCGGTTTTTGCAAAAATGTATTGTGAGTCAGGACTCATTGTGGACAGTGAACCCAGATATATCAAGGTTGACTACAAAAAAGGCAAAGCCTTTGACATCGGTCAGGAATATGAAGTGGACTATAAATACGTTACGGGCAATGGAAGCCTTGCCATAAACGATGGTTATTTCAAACTTTCCATGTCCCATACCGGAAACAAACTTACCTGTATGACAATAGACGGTGCAGAAAGCTATGCGAACATAGGCGAAGGTGATTACAAAATAGTGGTGGCATCAGGTCACGCTGAAATTTATTGGAACGGACAGTTCCTTTCTTCGATACTTCTTCCTTATGACACATCAGCGGCAAGCATTGAGTATACAAACATTTCGGATGTAGCGGTAAAGAGCAGCGGAGTAAAAGCAGCACTCTTCAGATCGGAAGACGGCGGTGATGTTGATGCAGACACCTTCCCCCAAATGCCGTACTACTCTTTGGAATTTGACAAGAAGGATACATCAAATGAAGAAATTTATATAAATGACGGACTTTTTACAACAAACATTTATTTCAGAAACGGTGGAGTTTATGTAAGAAATCAAAAGGTTGTGTCAGCAACACCCACAGAGCAAAAGCTCTCGGATACGGTTAAGACAGGTTATTACCGATTGACTGTTGGTTATGGTGTGGCTCAACTGAGTTGCAACAATAAAATCTTGGGAAACTTCAGATGTGTTTTTGAAGCTGGCAAACCCAACTTAAAGAGAACGGTCACAAACTCAACTTCGTCGACCTTTATAGCTATTAAAAATATCGACGATGTATATTATCACAGTGATGATTTCGAAAACAAAACAGAGCTTTCGTCTGAAGATTACTGGCAGGCAGGTCCCACAAACTACAGAAGTGCGGCATCTGAGAACCTTGAAGCAAGACGTCAGGTTGAATCAAACGGAAACCACTATATGAAGCTTAGTGGCACAGGCGTTTATGTACTCAATGCAAGCGACCAGTATCCCAACATAAAATGGCGGGGCAAAGCAAACCAAGGCTCAGGCAAAGTTTTTGCTATCCTGAGACAGGCCCTTGCACAACAGTATACAAAGATTGGTTATGACTTTGATACTCAGAGCTGGTTCTTTGGAATCATGGAGCTTGAGGGCACTATGATAGAGGAAGTGACAGAAACCGCGTCAAAACCCTTGCAGGCAGGAAAATGGTATGACTTTGAGGTGGTTTGCGACGGCTTTATTGTGAAACTTCTGGTTGATGGCGAAACAGTATTTACAAAACAAATTGGTTACAATCTTGACACCATCCACTACGGAAGGTTTGGCATCGGTGTTCAGAATTCTTCTTTCAGCTTTGACGATTTTGAATACAAGGGCAAAAACCGTGTCACCCCTGGGGCAAGAACCTTTGACCCCTTGCAGTTTGCAGGTGAAAACATAACAGTAGATTCAGCGTACTCGGACATTGCGGTGGGCACCTTCTTCAAAGACCCCGATGATGAAACTGTTTATGGAGTAGCTGGCACAAACACCCAAAACATAAAAACTTTAAACAACGGTAAAAACTGGCTTAAGGCAAATGTTGGGCCTTTTACGGAATTTGTAAGAGACTATGCAACCCTGAAGGACGGTACGATGGTAGGTCTTGTTACGGGACAAATACAACACGGTTTGCCACAATATTCAAGAATTTCAAAAGACGGCGGAAAAACTTGGAGTAAGGAGAAATACCAAATCCATGATGGAACATACGGCTACATAGGCACAGGCGACCGTTTCCGCAGTACAAAGGATGGTAGAGTATTTGCCGTTTTCTCCAGTGGATATGAGGGCTTCACCAGATTTACAACCTTCTATACTGATGACGGTATGAACTGGCACCGTTCAAACCCCGAATTTATAACACACTATGATGTGGGAATAACTGCCGATGAAAAAATAGTTATTGAGACTCCCAGGAAGGACGAGGTTTGGCTGTATTTCCGTTCAAACACAGGCTTTATTTCTTATTTCAAATCCTTTGACAACGGCGAGACTTTTGAAACAACACCATATCTTTCAGGACTTCCGTCGGTTTGCTCGACATACAGCATACATCGCGACAGTGACAACCCGAACACATACTATGCTGTGTTTATGTATGACACAGAACCCGCAATGATGTTTAACAGCGGTGGTCCGAGAAATCGTGCATCAATGGCAATTAGCTATGATGGTATGGAAACATGGGAATTCGTTTCTGACCTGATTACCACAAACAGCGTTCCTGGTCTCCATATGAGTGACCTGAATATGTGGTATTTCCAAGATGGATATCTCTATTGGAAGATAAACAGCCTTGATGGTCCTGGATTTGGACATATCGGGGTTCAGGATATAAGCAAAATAAAACCCGTCAAGAGAATGCCTGAATATCACTTTAGATACATGCTGGGCTATGAACCTATCGGAACAACAGCTCAGAGACAATGTGTAATATCAAAGACCAAAGGCATAGCATGGATTTATGGTGACTATTATACAGTCGACGTGAAGAATGGCGCGATTGATGTGGCTACTGCTGAAAAGATATTCGGTGTAGAGATAGAAGTTTCGGGTACAAATGTCACATTCAAACTGGGTGGCGGAAGTGTCATAATTACTTCCGACGCAGCGGGATATCTTGATATCGAGACCCTTTGCGAAGCGTTTGAAAAGACATTCCGTGAGACGGAAGATGCTTATTGCATTTTGGACACGGCAGAGATTGTAGACGAATACCAGAAGACTATTGACAATCTGGTATAACCGAAATCTCAATATGCAGCTTGAGTAAAAAGGCGATGATTTTGGCTGATTATATTAAAAAAACAAATTATTGCTTGTTTTCAATATAATATCACAAAGCTTGTATTTCCTTTTTGAAAAATTTGGAAGACAGCCGCTCGGTTTTCGGGCGGCTGTTTTTTGTTGCTTCTGCACAAAGATGAGGGCTTTGTTGGACGCCGGGAAAATGCTTGTAAGAAAGGCGAAAAGAAAAATTTTTTTAAAAATATCCTTAGATTAATCATTTTTCAAAACCGGAATTTACTTCAGTAATCAACAATATAATCTATTGACTTTTTGCGGTTTTGGGTGTATAATAATCTTAATAAATTTTTTGCGAATTTTGACGAGCATATATGACACTTTATGGAGGCGTTTATATGAGAGTGCACAGGTTTTCGGTCATGGTTAACTGCAATTTGGCAGATGTAACTTCGGTATCAGATAAGCAACAGGATTTTGAACGGTTGTATGAAGATAAGGGGTTTATTATACTTCCGGATAGCTATACCGAAGACGGAAAGGCTACAAGGATGGTGATCTTTTGCCATGGTGCAGGTGGGTCTGTAGACTCGAACGATTCTCAGATTGAGCGTCTGGATGAAACGAAATATCTTGTTGCAAACGGATATGCTGTTATGGATGTAAATGGGTTACCATTTGAATATGCAGAGGAAAACGCTATTGATATCCGCAATAATATCGGAAGCCCCATTGCTATCAGAAGTTATGTAAAGGCTTATCATTATTGCGTGGAAAACTTCAATTTAAAGCCTGATGTTTTTGTATTGGGCGGTTCAATGGGCGGAATAAGCAGTACAAATCTTGTTTTAAGTGGTATGATTCCGGTAATAGCACATGCGGCTTTTTGTCCGGTGCTTGATACATATAATCATATATTTTTGAACCCATGGAGTGATGGACTTCCTAAAATTGCATTGGGGAAAATATACGGACTTGACACTGATGAATCAGGAGAGTATATTTATGACGAGAAAAAAATAATGGGATACAATCCTGCAAAGAACAAAAAAGCAGAGGTTTATCCTGTTCCCTTCAAAGCGTGGCATTGTATAGATGATCCAATAGTCTCTTATGAGGTGACAAAGAAATTTTTTGACAAAATTAAAGAAAATGGCGGTATGGCATATTTAAGAACTTTCCCTTATGGCAAACATTCGGCGGATGCAGTTGGCGATTTTATAGAAAATCCGTGTGGTTGCGATGTTTTTGATGGTGAAAAAATAAATATAAGGCCTACGGCTGAAGAGATATTCTTATGGATCAAGAATTTCGATTAAGAAATAGAGAATTATTTTTTCAGTTCCTGACATTTTTAAAAAGTAAAAAAATTATTGTCACCTGGCTTTAGGTGACAAAGTTAAAAAAATTTTTATGAAAGAGGGTAACAAAATGAAAAAAGTTATCAGTTTGGTTCTTGCGCTTGCAATGCTTGCTGGAATGACGGTTGCATTTACCGGTTGCGGCGGCGGAAACACAGCAAAGAACGATGGTGTATTTACGGTTTATGGATTTAATAATCCTCCTCCCGGAAAAAGCGAGCTCATGGCTGAGGTAGAAGCAGAGCTGTCAGCACGCTGTGAATATCCGGTTGTTCCCGTAAACGGCGATATTCAGATGATTATGGCATCAGGCGATTATCCTGACATAATTCCTGCACGTGTGTTTGACGATGCTACTATTTCAAAGTATGCGGCACAGGGTATCTTGGTTGCACTTGATGAATATATCAACGAAGAAAACACACCAAATATCTGGAGAATGTTTACTGAACAGCCTACATCAAAAGCTGTTGCTACAAGCCCGGATGGACACATCTATGCACTTCCGTCATATCAGGGTATGGCATCAAACTATGTTGAAACATACTGGTACATAAACGATGCATGGCTCAAAAAGCTTGGTCTTGAAACACCTACAACAATTCCTGAACTTACTGAAGTTCTCAGAGCCTTCAAGACAGGCGACCCCAATGGAAACGGCAAAGCTGACGAAATTCCATTTTCATTTTTCAACGTTGGTTCTTCTGAATTCCCTGAAGTTCTTCTTTCTTGCTGGGGAGTTGATACAAAGCACGGCACATATGACAGCTATTTGACCATTGATGACGGTGAAGTTCTTTTCGCACCTGTTATGGACGAATGGAAGGAAATGATAAAGGTTTATGCTTCTTGGTACAAAGAAGGTCTTCTTGACATTGAATGTATGAGTCAGGAAGCAAACATTTGGTCATCAAAACTTGCGGCAAGTCCACCTATTATTGGCTGTACCTTCTATGGCTCACATAATCCATTTGAAGCTGCTGCAGACGAGTATAAGGTTATAAAGCCCTTAAGTGCTGACGGTAAAATAAAGCCCAATTTGCATCTCCATCCTGGTTCTTTGGGTGTTAAAAACATGGCATATGTTACATCTGCCTGCGAAGACCCGGCAGCGGCGTTAAGATGGCTTGATACTTGGTATTCAAAAGAAAACACCATCGATTATTGGTATGGCAATGAATCATTTAACATAGTAGATGGAATGTATAAATGGAAAGATCCCAAGGCTGAGGGTTATGAAACAATCTCAGAAATGTACTATGCAAACACACCTGCAGGTCCTACCGGTATGGGATATCTCAATATGGAGGTTGATCGCGGTACTTTGATTGAAGACTGTGACGTATTCCAGCAGAATGATGAACTTTTTGCAATGTATAAAGAGTATATGGACTTCACACCATGGCCTCGTCCATACTATGCTCCTGAGGATACAACAAAGATTTCAAATCTCCAGACAGATATATTCAATACTGTTGAAGAAAACAAGGCAAGCTGGATTCTTGGCAGATCAGATGTTGAAAAAGACTGGGATAAGTATATTTCCCAGATGAAAAAAATCGGTCTTGATGAATATATGAGCATTATGCAGAAATCATATGACACATTCCAGACGGCTTTGGATGAGATTGAAAAATAAAGCTTAAAGCAGGACTTCCTCTTAGGGAAGCAAACCTGATATGAAGAAATGATATACACCCCACATTTTTGTGGGGTGTATTTTTTATGCTGCTATTAATGCTTGCAAGGGATTGGTATTTAAATTGTTTGCAAATTTTTGATGTTTATGATACAATAATATAACAAGAAAATTCAGTGTTTTAGCAGCTTTATTCACACGAACTATCTATCGGCAAAAAACTGGTCCCCTGATATATAACAAGAGGTGAAAAGTATGAAAGATTTTATTTATTATGCGCCTACCAAGGTGTTTTTTGGAAAAGATAAGCATAAGGACATAGGAAAAATAATCAAGGAGTACGGGTATAACAATATAATGCTCCAGTATGGGCAGGGAAGCATAAAAAAGTCCGGACTTTATGATGAGGTTATGGCGTCCCTTTCGGAATGCGGTATAAGTGTTGTTGAAATGGGTGGCATTGAGCCAAATCCAAAGCTTTCTTTTGTTCGGGAAGCGGTAAGAGTGGCAAAAGAAAATGCTGTTCAGATGATACTTGCTGTGGGTGGCGGAAGTGTGCTTGATTCTTCAAAATATACTGCCGCAGGTGCATGTAGCGATTGTGACCCGTGGGATTTCCCAACTGGCAAAGCTAAAGTTGAAAATTCATTGCCAGTGGGATGCATTCTTACTATCGCAGCAGCCGGGAGTGAAATGAGCTCGTCTGCTGTTATCACAAATATGGAGCTTAATATGAAAAGGGGCTTTAACAGTGAGTTTAACAGATGCAAATTCGCCATTATGAACCCAGAACTTACGTGTTCCGTATCAAAATACCAGACCGCTTGCGGCGTAGTTGATATTATGGCTCATACGATGGAACGTTATTTTGTGCCATGTGAGGCGACAGACCTTACAGATAGGATTTCCGAAAGCATCTTGAAATCTACAATTTCAGCGGGTGCAAAGCTTATGGAAGACCCGAGTGATTATGATGCCCGTGCTAATATGATGTGGGCATCAAGTCTATCCCATAATGATCTCACCGGTTGCGGACGTCAGAATGCTCTTCCTGTGCATCAGTTGGAGCACGCACTCAGCGGTGAATATGACCAGATAGCTCATGGCGCCGGGCTTGCCGTGGTTTTTCCTGCGTGGGCAAAGTATATTTATAAGCATAATATCCCGCGTTTTGCGCAGTTTGCACGCCGGGTGTGGGATTGTATCCAGGATGAAGATGAAACGGCGGCCTTAGCCGGAATAGAAAAAATGGCAGAATATTTTAAGTCGATCGGTATGCCGTCTTCTCTCGCTGATTTCGGGCTTGATGAAAGCTGCATTGACAGACTTTCGGAGCTTTGCACCTTCGGGAAACAGAGGACGGTCAAGAGCTATATTGATATGGACTTTGAAGACATAAAAGCAATATTTAAAATGTGCTTATAACAGTAGAATTTTTTAATCGGATTATGTCTGATGTTGTATAAAGGGGATGTATTATGACACAAATGCAATTCATTATTTTCTTTTATGTTTTGCCAATATTAGTGGGGTTTGTTTTTGGGATGCTTTTTTGGAAATTCAAAAAAACATACTTGTTGACAGGAATGCTGATTGCTGTTTGTGTAATATGGTGGACAATCATTTCCAATATAAATCTTCACGGGAGTGAAGGTCCAGGGTTAGTATTTTATATGTATTTTAATTTAATATCAGGATTTTCAGTTGTGGAAGTATCAAAGTTTATAGTTAGTAAAATAAAATCAAGGGGTTGCTATAAATAAAATGAAAGTAAGGAAAAAACAGGTTTTGTTACTCTCGTTATTGATAGTGGTGTTGCTTTTGAGTTTTTGGGTTGTAAAAGGAAATACAGATATTGTGTTTAATGAGATTTCTGTATTGTCAGGGAGTTTGCCTGAGGGTTTTGACAAATTCAGGATAGTTCAGATTTCTGACTTGCACAATGCGAGGTATATAAAAAACAATGAAAATATTGTAAAGCTCATCAAAAATGCAGATGCTGACATAATTGTTATTACAGGCGATATGATAGATGCGAGGCATCTTGATACGGAAATGGCAGTGAGTTTTGCTGAAAAGCTTATAGAGATTGCACCGACCTTTTATGCAAGTGGAAATCACGAAGGCAGAATAGAGGAATATCCAAAGTTCAAAGAACAACTAATAGCTATTGGAGTAACTGTTCTTGAGAATGAAAACATTAAAATTGCATCAGGCGGCGATGAAATAACCTTGATAGGAATGATTGACCCTGCGTTTTATATGAAAGAAAATGACAGAAAGAGAATGAAAAAGATACAATTTCAGTTATCCAGTATAATTCCTGATGACAAGAGCTACAAAATTTTGCTTGCTCACAGACCGGAATTGTTTGATGAGTATGTTGCGCATAATGTTGATTTGGTGTTTTCCGGGCATGCTCACGGGGGACAAGTAATTTTGCCGAAGTTTGGCGGTATATATTCGCCAGGCGAGGGATTTTTCCCCAAGTATTACACAGGCCTTCATACCCAAAATAAGACGAATATGATTGTCAGCCGTGGCATAGGGAACAGCCTTATGCCAATAAGAATAAACAATAAGCCGGAAATAATAGTAGCAGAGCTGGTAAAGGGAAAATAATAAAAAGCCATCCAAGACGGATGGCTTTTTATGTTGTAAAACTTAAAATTCAAAGTCAATGCATTTGCGACTTTCCATGACAGAGCGTACATATGTTGCAACCTCAATATGCTTGGGGTTTGCCTGGTAGCCTTTAAGCGATTCTTCGTCTGTGAATGTGCTGTCAAGCATAAGGTCAGCATTTGATGATTCCATTGTGCGGGCATATACTTTTATTTCGGTAAGCCCCTCAATCTGACCAAGGAGTCCCTCAAGCCCTGATTTGATTTTTTCAGCGGCTGAAAGTTTTTCTGTTTCACCCATTTCTGCTTTGAAGTTCCAGAGTATAACGTGTTTTACCATTATCTAAACTCCTTTTTATTAAAATCTGAAATCTCTTTTTCCGTTTTTAATTTCTTCAATATATTTTTTCGCAAGTTCTCTGGTTTTTTCGTTGGGAACTTTTTCAATTTCTTTTTTTATCACTGCGATGCCGTTTTTAATAGTTTCAGGGGATGCATAATCCATAAGATATTCCTTAAGGGTGATGAGGGCGTTTGGTTGACAGCAGTTTGCAATTTGACCTGATTTTATCAGTGACATAAAGCGGTCACCTGTTCTGCCCTCTCGATAACAAGCGGTACAGAAGCTTGGAATATAGCCAAGTTCTAAAAGCCAGTTTACAACGCTGTCAAGAGGACGTGTGTCGCTTATGTCAAATTGCGCTGAATTTTCGTTTTCATCCTCGTCATGAATGTATCCGCCCACAGTGGTTTTAGAGCCGCCACTTATCTGAGACACACCAAGTCTCAAAACTCTTTCACGTGACGCCTTTGACTCTCGGGTAGAAATAATCATGCCAGTATATGGAACTGCAATACGTATGATAGCCACAATCTTTTCAAAGATTTCATCGGAAATAGCATTTGTGAAAGAATCCTTGTCTATGCCTTCAGCAGGACAAATTCTTGGAACGCTTATGGTGTGAGGGCCAACGCCTTTTGCGGTTTCAAGATGTTCTGCGTGCATAAGAAGACCCACAAAGTCATAGCGGTACATCTGAAGGCCAAAAAGAACCCCGATACCTACATCATCAATGCCTCCGTCCATAGCTCTGTCCATAGCCTCGGTATGATATGCATAGTCGTGTTTTGGACCAGTTGGATGAAGCATTTCATAATTTTCTTTGTGATAGGTTTCTTGAAAGAGAATGTATGTGCCAATGCCTGCGTCTTTAAGCTTTCGATAGTTTTCGACAGTTGTCGCCGCAATATTAACATTCACACGGCGGATAGCACCGTTTTTGTGTTTAATGCCATAAATGGTGTTGATGCTTTCAAGGACATATTCTAGTGGATTATTAACAGGGTCTTCACCAAGTTCGATTGCGAGACGCTTGTGTCCCATATCTTGAAGCGCAATAACCTCTGCCTTGATTTCTTCCTGAGTAAGCTTTTTTCTTGTAATACACTTGTTTCCGTAATGATAGGGACAATAGGTGCATCCGTTTACACAGTAATTTGAGAGGTAAAGGGGGGCAAACATAACAATTCTGTTGCCGTAAAGTTTTTCTTTTATTTTAATAGCCAAAGCTTTTATTTCTTCAATAGCTTCAGGGATATCACATTCAAGAAGTACAGCTGCCTCACGGTGAGAAAGACCTTTGCAGTCCTCAGCACGCTTTAACAGCGAAAAAATAAGCTCGCGGTTTGATTTGTTTTGTTTTGCATATTCGATGGTGTCAAGTATTTCCTGATGATTTATAAATTCTTCGGCAACCGAAGACTTCGGGTTATAAACTGCCATAACAAACTCTCCTTTTATGTCAAATATTATTTTTCGGGGTGGTCCCCTCGGTCAGTAACTATTTCATAGCCAATAGCATCAATATGTTTTTTAAGAAGATTAAGACCTTCTGCGGCTTCTTCATTGGTTGAGATTTTGCCGTTATAAAGCATATATTTTTGTCTGTCTTCAATGGGTGAAAGGTTGGGCATAACAACGTTTGCACCCGACAGAATTCCCATTTCACGCCCTTTTTTGTGGATTGTACCAAGGGCGGTGGTGGAGGGAAGAAGAACATTTTTGAGCATTATCCGAACCAGTGCAATAAGAAGAAGTGTAAGCTCGATGCTTCCCGCCACTTTTTCTCCAAAAGGTGTGTCTTTGTGGGGGATAAAAGGTCCAATTCCCACCATCTCAGGGTTTAACTCGCGAATAAAGAGCAAATCTTCAGCGAGGGTATCAAATGTCTGATAGGGTGAGCCCACCATAAAACCGCAACCTGTCTGAAAACCAATTTCTTTGAGGTCAAAAAGGCATTTTTTTCTGGTTTCAAGGGTCTGGCCTTTTGGGTGGAGCATACGGTAATGCTCACTGTTTGCAGTTTCGTGACGAAGAAGAAAGCGGTCTGCTCCTGCATCAAAAAGCTTTTGATAGCTCATCTTTGATTTTTCTCCTATCGACAGCGTAACTGCACAGTCGGGATATTTTTCCTTTATGCATCTGACGATGTCGCACATCAAATCATCATCAAAGTGTGAGTCTTCACCACCTTGAAGAACAAAGGTGCGAAACCCCAGGGGATAGCCAGTTTCACAGCAAGAAAGGATTTCGTCTTTTGTCAGGCGGTATCTCTCTGCATTTTTGTTTTCAGCACGAAGACCGCAGTAATAACAATTCTGCTTGCATATATTTGTGAATTCGATAAGCCCGCGGATGTATATTTTGTTTCCAAAATATTTTGTGGCAATTTCTCTTGCAAGTTTTCGTGCAAACTCCAAGTCCTTTTGGGTAAAGGTAGAGAGCAGCTGCACAAATTCACTGTGCGGGAGGATGCCCTCTGCTTCAAGTTTGTTTATAAGTTCGAGATTGTTCACAAAAACCTCCCCCTAAAATGTTATTTTGAGCAAACTGTTTTGACGCTTACATCAGCAATCATACCGAGCTTTCCAGAAAGAGCGCCAATAATATCGGTGGAAGCATCAAGAACAATACTCATCACTGAGAGGTCTTTTTCACGGTAGGGAATACCCATTCTGCCAACGATATAATCGCTGTA
Organism: Clostridia bacterium; assembly: GCA_045580025.1. Classification (GTDB taxonomy): domain Bacteria; phylum Bacillota; class Clostridia; order Monoglobales; family Monoglobaceae; genus SIG440. The sequence goes on along the minus strand of JAZNNB010000029.1, from coordinate 92,658 downwards.
ATCGTGAAGAATACGATTGATTTCTTCGGATGCGTCAAGGTTGTTGATAATAATACCAATAATTGCAATTTTAGTTTCCATTTTAAAGCCTCCAAATAAAAATACTCTTTGCCGAGGGGCAAAGAGTACAAAAATATAGAGAATATAAACATTGTTCTTTGCCTGAAACTCAGAAATTCATCCTTGTTCTCAGCAAAGTAATTGTAACATAAATAGGCACTTATGTCAACATACAAATTATTGAATTTTTGATACCTTGAGGGTGTTATCTTCGTTGGAAATCAGAACATTACTTCCGTCCAAAAGTTCACCACCAATGAACATCTGTGCCAACGCATCCTCGATATGTCGTTCGATATATCTGCGCATAGGACGAGCACCATATTGAACATTATAGCCATTTTTGACAATGATTTCTTTTGCCTCAGGGGTTACTTCAATAGAAATTCCTTTTTCCGAAAGACCCTTGTCAAGTTCAGCAATCATAAGGTCCGTGATTTTCAAAAGGTCATCCTGTGAAAGCTCGTCAAAGACAATTATTTCATCAATGCGATTTAAGAATTCAGGTCTGAATAGCTGTTTAAGTGCTTTTTCTGCCTTAAGCTTGTTTGATGCATTACTGCTTGCACCAAAACCTGCGATACCGCCCAAAGTTTCGCTGCCTGCATTTGAGGTCATAACTATTATAGTATCCTCAAAAGAAACAGTTTTCCCGTGACTGTCGGTAATGCGGCCGTCATCCAAGATTTGAAGAAGAATATTGAAAACGTCAGGATGAGCCTTTTCAATCTCATCAAAGAGAATAACGGAGTAGGGGTGACGCCTTATTTTTTCTGTGAGCTGTCCTGCGTCGTCATAGCCCACATATCCAGGAGGTGAGCCGATAAGCCTTGAAACTGTGTGTTTTTCCATAAATTCGGACATATCAAAGCGGACAAGTGCGTCTTCTGTGTCAAATACTTCTTTTGCAATCTGTTTCACAAGCTCGGTCTTTCCCACGCCTGTGGGGCCTACAAAAATGAAAGAAGCGGGACGGCGTTTCAGACTAAGTCCTGCACGTTTGCGGCGGATACCGCGAGATACGGCAGAAACAGCCTCGTCCTGACCGATAAGGTTTTTGTGAAGACGTTCTTCGAGGTTTACAAGACGATTGGTTTCAAATTCGGTTATATTTTTAACGGGAATTTTTGTCCAGCCCTCAATAACAGCCGCCAAATCGTCAGGTGTGAGATATACATCCTGAATTGTTTTTTCAATTTTCTCAATCTCGGCAAGCAACTGACATTCACGGCTTTTGAGCTCAGCGATTCTTTCATAGCTTTCATTTGATGCCACACTTTCGTCGGCATTTTGTGTTTCAAACTCTGTTTGTGCGGATTTAACTTCCTCAAGCTGTGATTTGAGCTTTGCAAGGCCTGTAAGTGCAGTATTGTCAAGGTTAGCCTTTGATGCCGCCTCATCGATTACGTCAATGGCCTTGTCGGGAAGAAATCTGTCCGTGATGTAACGTTTTGAAAGAATAGTTGCGCAGCGGATGATGTCGTCAGTGATTTTCACCTTGTGATAATCTTCATAGTAATCCTTTATGCCGCGGAGCATCTCGATAGTTTCTTCGATTGATGGTTCTTCAACGATAACGGACTGAAATCTGCGCTCCAAAGCACTGTCCTTTTCGATATGCTTGCGGTATTCTTCCAAAGTTGTCGCACCGATAATCTGAATTTCACCACGGGAGAGTGCAGGCTTTAGAATGTTTCCTGCATTCATAGCCCCTTCGGCGTCGCCAGCTTTTGTAAGAATGTGTACTTCATCAATTACAAGAATGATGTTCCCAAGTGCTTTAACCTCGCTGATAAGACTTTTAAGCCTTGATTCAAACTGTCCGCGGAACTGTGTTCCTGCAACCATAGCCGCCATATCAAGAAGATAAATTTCATAGCCCAAAAGCTTTGCAGGCACGTTCCCCTCAGCAATACGGAGAGCAAGACCCTCTGCAATAGCCGTTTTTCCCACACCAGGCTCACCGATTAAAACGGGGTTGTTCTTGGTGCGGCGGTTGAGAATTTGGGTTATTCGGTTCATCTCGGTGTCTCTGCCAATAATTCGGTCAATCTCGCCTTGCTTTGCCTTCTGGGTGAGGTTTGTGCCGTACATATCTAAAAATTTGCGACCCTTGTCCTTTTTCTTTTTGTTGTCGTTTTTGCTTTTGGCAGAAGCCCCTTGTGATGTTACACCGTTTTCGTCAGCAGGCTTTCCGCTGAACATATTGGAGAAGAAAGAGAGGGGTGACTTTTTCATAGCACCGCCATCTTCACTGTCGTCAAAATCTGCGCCTTCCAAAAATTCGCCCGAAAGCATCTGCATAGGGTCAAAGTCTTCACCTGAGCCAACCATTTCTTCCATCATTTTCATTGTCTCGCTGTTCATATTGTCAAATTCTTCGGGACTTATCCCAAGACTCTTTATCATATTTGATACAGCGTCAATGTTCAGTTCCTTGGCACACGAGAGGCAATAGCCTTTGTTTACCTGCTTGCCGTCAGGCTCCATTTTTGTAACGAAAACCACGGCCATATTTTTTTTGCATCTTGCACAGAGCATATTTTTCCCTCCGTCATATATTTGCGGTGCAAATGCACCTGAAAATTCAAAGTATAAAATAGTATAGCACAAAACATGGGGCATTTCAATTAAAAATTTATTAACAATATAAAAAAAATTACCAAAAAATCAATGAATTTCGGCAAATCCCTTTACAAATGCGAAAATTTCCTGTAAAATATAATGGTTAATGACTTGGTTTATTATTCATTTTATATACTTAGGAGGCATTTATTATGTACGACAAAGTGTCAACCGATTTATCCTTTGTGGACAGAGAAAAAGAAGTTGTCCAGTTTTGGAAGGATAATGACATATTCAAAAAGAGTATAAAAAACCGCGAAGACGGTGAAATTTATACATTTTTTGACGGTCCCCCCACAGCGAACGGAAAACCGCATATCGGTCACGTTCTTACACGTGTTATTAAGGATCTTATTCCCCGTTATCGCACAATGAAAGGCTTTAGCGTTCAAAGAAAAGCGGGCTGGGACACCCATGGTCTTCCTGTTGAGCTTGAGGTTGAAAAACAGCTTGGCATCAGCGGAAAGCCACAGATTGAAAACTACGGCATCGAAGACTTTGTGAAAAAATGTAAGGACAGCGTTTTCACTTACCAGAGCGAGTGGGAGGAAATGAGTGACCGTGTTGGTTTTTGGGCTGATATGGAAAATCCTTATGTTACTTATCATAATGACTATATTGAATCAGTTTGGTGGGCACTCAAGACAATCTGGGACAAAAAGCTCCTTTACAAAGGTCATAAGATTATGCCATATTGTCCCCGTTGCGGAACCTCTCTTTCAAGCCACGAGGTTGCTCAGGGCTACAAAGACGTAAAGGAAGCATCGTTGATTGCGAAATTTATCGTAAAGGGCAAGACGAATGAATATATTTTGGCTTGGACCACAACACCGTGGACACTTCCATCAAACGTGGCTCTTTGCGTTAACCCTCACGAAACTTATGTAAAGGTAAAGGTGGCTGATGAAACCTTTATTTTGGCTGAGGCACTTCTTGAAACAGTTATCAAGGACGAATATGAGGTGGTTGAAAAGTACGTGGGTACAGACCTATGTGGTCTTGAATATGAGCCTCTTTATGATTTTGCCACTTTGGACAAAAAAGGTCATTTCATAGTTGCCGATAACTATGTTACAATGAGCGACGGTACAGGTATCGTTCATATTGCCCCTGCATTTGGTGAAGACGACTCACGCGTGGGCAAAGAAAACGACCTCCCGTTTGTTAATCTTGTTAATCCACAGGGTAACTTTGTAGATGCAGTTACTCCATGGAAGGGTATGTTTGTAAAAGATGTTGACAAGCTTGTTATCCGTGACCTGAAAGACAGAAATCAGCTCTTTGAAGTTATCAACTTTGAGCATAGCTATCCGTTCTGCTGGAGATGCGATACACCGCTTCTTTATTACGCTTGTGATACATGGTTCATTAAGATGTCGGCAGTTCGTGACAGACTTCTTAAAAACAACGAAACAGTTAACTGGATGCCTGACAACATCAAGCACGGCAGATTTGGAAACTTCCTTGAAAATGTAATTGACTGGGGTCTCTCACGTTCAAGATATTGGGGAACGCCGCTTCCTATCTGGACTTGCGAATGTGGTCACCACGAATGTATTGGCTCAATCGAAGAACTCAAAGAAAAAGGCATTGATGTGCCCAGTGATATTGAACTTCACAAGCCATATGTTGACAACGTATTCCTGAAATGCGAAAAGTGTGGCGGACAGATGAAGAGAGTTTCTGACGTTATTGACTGCTGGTTTGACTCAGGCTCAATGCCCTTTGCACAGTGGCACTATCCTTTTGAAAACAAAGAGATGTTTGACAACAACTTCCCTGCAGACTTTATCAGTGAAGCAATCGACCAGACAAGAGGTTGGTTCTATACACTTATTGCAATTTCAACACTGCTCTTTGACAAGTCACCTTATAAGAACGTTATCGTGCTTGGTCACGTTCAGGACAGAGATGGACGCAAAATGTCAAAGCATATAGGAAATGTTGTTAATCCCTGGGATGTTCTCAATAAGCAGGGCTCGGATGCAGTAAGATGGTATTTCTATTCAAACAGTGCTCCGTGGCTTCCAAACCGTTTTCACGACGAGGCTGTTTCAGAATCACAGAGAAAGTTCCTTGGCACACTTTGGAACACTTATGCATTCTATGTTCTTTATGCAGATATTGACAAGTTCAATCCAACGGAGCACAAGCTTGATGCATCAAAGCTCACACTTCTTGATAAGTGGATTTTATCTAAGCTTAATTATGTAATCAGAACTGTTGACGAGAATCTTGAAAATTACAAGATTACTGAGGCGACACGTGTTATTCAGGAATTTACCGATGAGCTTTCAAACTGGTATGTAAGGCGCTCAAGAGAAAGATTCTGGGCAAGTGAGCTTACTGAGGATAAGATTTCTGCATATATGACACTTTATACAGTTCTTACTGAATTCTCAAAGGTTTGTGCACCATTTATTCCGTTTATGACAGAAATGATTTATCAGAACCTTGTTCTCAATGTGGATAAAACTGCACCTGAAAGTGTTCACCTTTGCGATTTCCCGAAAGCAAATGCTGAATTTGACTTTGCAGACATTGAAACTGAAATGGATGCAGTAAGAAAAATTGTTATCCTTGGTCGTGCCTGTCGAAACGCAGCAAACATCAAGAACAGACAGCCTATCGCAAAAATCTTTGTTCAGACAAATGAGAAGATAAACGAGGTTTATAAGGATATTGTTCTTGATGAACTTAACGTAAAAGAACTTGAAATCACAGCTGATGCAAGTGCGTTCATTTCATATAACTTCAAGCCACAGCTCAAGACAATGGGTCCAAAGTATGGAAAAATTGTGAGAGCAATCTTTGAAGAAGTGAACAAAATGAATGGTGCCGAAGTTATGGCAACTCTCAATAATGGCGAAATGGTGAAACTTACTGTTGAAGGCACAGATGTTGAATTCGGCATTGATGATGTTTTGGTTGAAACACTTCAAAAAGACGGCTTTGTGTCAGACAGCGATGCAAGTTACACTGTTGTTCTTGATACAAACCTCACTGACGAACTCATTGAAGAGGGCTTTGTAAGAGAAATCCTCAGCAAAATCCAGACAATGAGAAAAGACAGCGGTTTTGAAGTTCAGGACAACATCCGTGTTGCATACAGCGGAAGTGAAAAGATTGATACAATCATCACTGCAAACAAAGCGGAAATTTCCTCTCAGTCACTTGCTGTTTCAGTTGAAAGTGCCGAAAATGACGGTAAAGAATGGAACATCAACGGCGAAAAGGTGAAGATTGCTATCGAAAAAGCGTAATCAAACAAAAGAAAAAGCGGCTCCAAAGCGGAGCCGTTTTTTTATGAAATTTATTTATCTATCATTGATATTGTTTGTGCAATCATATAAAGCTTTTCGCTGTCAGGAATTCTTCTGTTCAGCACGTTTTCGATTGCAGCAAGCATTTTGATTGCCTTTGTTTCTGCCAGCTTATTCCAGTTTATACGTTTATCTTTTTGAAAGCCCATAAACTCATCGCAAATCACCTTTTCAACCAATCTGTCCAAATAGGAATATGTCATAAAATCACCTCAAAATAAAAAATGTGTGACCCCAGAAGAGTCACACATAAAAAACGCAGTGACTTTGCTTCTAAAAGGGTTACCACACTCTTTTGTTCATAGCACAACTCGTTTGCACAAGGGTTATGAAGAAACAAAGTGTACGCTTTTTGCTATAGCGTACCCCTTGAGCAAAAGAAATATAATATTAAATTGTACTATAAAAAAGTGTGGTAGGTTAAGTATACCATAAATCAAAGAAAATTACAACTGTTTTTTATTGAAACAACTACCTCCATAAAAAAAAGATGTGCTGCCGAAGCAACACATCAAAAAACGCATCACATCGGCTCAAAGTTTGCGACAACTTTTTAGTATTTTCAATCCCATGGAAAGACAAATAGCCGCGGACACGCTTTTTACAAAGCGTACCCCCATGGGAACTAAAACATACATATTAAAAAATTGTCGCAGAAACATTTTATCACAAATCATGGAAAATTACAACTAAAATTTGAATTTAGTGAAAATATACAAAAAAATAAAAAAATATTGTTTGGTTTTTGGTTGAAAAGTTTAAAGAAAAGCAGTATAATTATAAGAGGTACTTGACAGTACATAACTACAATGGAGGGTTGAAAATTGAAACTGTATGAAACATCAAAAATCAAAAACTTTTGTCTTTTAGGACATGGAAACTCGGGAAAGACATCGCTGGCAGAGGCTATGCTGTACACAGCTGGCTCGGTTGAACGTATGGGAAGAACCCAGGACGGCAACACAGTTATGGATTTTGACCCTGAGGAAATAAAACGCAAATTTTCAATTAGTGCTGCGGTTGCTACTTGTGACTGGAGTGGTACTAAGTTTAATATTATAGACACCCCTGGATTTTTTGATTTCGTGGGCGAAGTTCAGCAGGGCATAAAAGTGGCTGATGCTGCTATCATCGTTCTCAGTGGTAAGTCAGGTCTTACTGTTGGTGCTGAAAAGGCTTGGAAATATGCAGACGATGCAGGCATTCCCAAGATGATATTTATCAACAAGGTTGATGACGAAAGAGTTAATTATTACGGAGTTCTTGACCAGCTTCGTGAAAAGTATGGCAAGAAGATTGCGCCGCTTCAGGTTCCTATCCGTGAGGGCGAAAAGATTACAGGCTTTGTAAATGTCGTTGAGGGCGAAGCAAGAAAGTTCGAGGGTGACAGAACTGTTACAGCCGCTATTCCCGAGGGTATGGAGGCGGACATTGAACCAATCCGTGAAATGATAAATGAGGCTGTTGCTGAAAGCTCTGAAGAACTTATGGAAAGATATTTTGCAGGTGAAAGCTTTACTTTGGCCGAAACATACGAAGCACTCCGTAGCGGTGTTGCAGCAGGTGACATCGTTCCTGTTCTCTGCGGAAGTGCATACAACAAGCTTGGAATTTCATCTCTTATGAATGCGATAAATGCATATTTCCCAGCCCCAGATTCGTCTGATGAATTCTTTATTGCTAAAAAAGAAGACGACAGTGACGCTCGCAGAAAAGTGGATGTAAACGACCCTCTTGCAGCTTTGGTGTTTAAAACCGTTGCTGACCCATATGTTGGAAAGCTTTCATATTTCAAGGTTTATTCAGGTATTATGACCCCTGATACAACTGTTTTCAATGCCACATCTGGACAGAGTGAAAGAATAGGCAAGATTTTTGCTATGGTGGGCAAAAAGCAGGTTGAGGTTGAAAAGCTCAATGCAGGTGATATTGGTGCTGTTACAAAGCTTGCAAATACAAATACAGGTGACACTCTTTGCAGTATGACAGACCGAATTGTGATTGACGGAATAAGCTTCTCAAAGCCAAACACAACACTTGCTGTTGTTCCAAAGGCAAAGGGCGACGAAGAAAAGATAAGCCAGGGGCTTTCAAAGCTTATGGATGAAGATAAGACGTTTGCTATTGAAAACAATACCGAGACGCGCCAGATGGTTATAAAGGGTATGGGCGAACAGCACATTGACATTCTGGTTAGCAAGCTGAAAAACAAATTTGGTGTTGAAGTTAACCTTACAGAGCCACGTGTTGCATACCGTGAAGCTATTCGCAAGACCGTTAAGGTTGAAGGAAAGCACAAGAAACAGTCGGGTGGTCACGGTCAGTATGGTCACGTTTGGATTGAATTTGCTCCTCATGATGATGGACTTCTATTTGAAGAAAAGGTATTTGGTGGCTCAGTTCCCAAAAACTATTTCCCTGCTGTTGAAAAAGGACTTCAGGAAAGTATGAAACAGGGTGTTCTCGCAGGCTATCCAATGGTAGGCCTTAAGGCTACACTTATGGACGGCTCATATCATCCGGTTGATTCGTCAGAAATGGCATTCAAGACCGCTGCATCACTTGCGTTCAAGGCAGGTATGGAACAGGCAAGCCCTGTTCTTCTTGAACCAATAGGTCACCTCAAGGTTTATGTTCCTGATACTTACACAGGTGATATAATTGGCGACATCAACAAGCGCCGTGGACAGATGCTTGGTATGACACCTCAGGGCGATGGAATTACACTTATTGAAGGTGAAATCCCTATGGCAGAGATGCATACATATTCATCAGACCTTCGCTCAATGACACAGGCAAAGGGAAATTATGAGTTTGAGTTTGAAAGATATCAGGACGCGCCGCAAAACATTGTGGATAAAATAGTAGCGGAAGCAAAAGAAGATAAATAAAACTTCAAGATTTAAGTCCTGTTGCGCAGTGTAATGGGACTTAAATCTATTTTAAAAAACCTATTGAAAAATAAAAAAAAATATGCTATAATAAAAACTCATTTAATAATTTTACTCAAATAGGAGGAGTTAAAAATGAAAAAGATTATTTCAATCGTACTTTCTTTGGTACTTGTTCTGGCTCTTACAGCTTGTGGCGGCGTGGGTACAAAAATGACAATGGATACAGGCGGTACAGCTGGTACATATTATGGTTACGGCGGCGTTCTTGGTCAGTATATCACCAACAATGCAGGCGTAAATGTCACTGTTGTTTCAACTGATGGCTCAAAGGCAAACATTCAGGGAATTGATGCAGGCAACTATCAGCTTGGCACAGTTCAGTCTGACGTTATGTCTTATGCGTGGGACGGCACACGTTCTTTCGAGAGCGAAGGAAAGGTTGATTCTTTCCGCACAGTTGCAGGTCTTTATGCAGAGGCAGTTCAGCTCGTTACAATGGACAAGAACATCAAATCAGTAAAAGACCTCAAGGGCAAGGCTGTTTCAATCGGTGCTCCTGGTTCAGGTGTTTATTTCAACGCTATGGACGTTCTCAAGGCTGCTGGTCTCACAGAAAACGATATCAAGGCTCAGTATCAGTCATTTGCTGACAGTGCTGATGCTCTCAAGGACGGCAAAATTGATGCAGCATTTATCGTAGCAGGACCTCCAACACCTGCAATCACAGAACTTTGCACAACAAACAGTGCATATCTTGTTCCGATAGACGGCGAGGTTGCAGAAAAAATGATGGCTGACTGTCCTTTCTATACAGTACACACTGTTCCTGCAGGTACATATGCAGGTCAGACAGAGGATGTAAAGACTGTTACTGTTAAGGCTACTTTGATTGTAAGTGCGGATGCAGCGGAAGAAGATGTTTACAATCTCACAGCTGCAATTTTTGACAATATCGAAGCTATAACCGCTGAAAACGGCAAGGGCGCAGAACTCAGCCTTGAAAACGCTACAAGCGGTATGACAGTTCCTTTCCACGCAGGTGCTGCTAAGTATTTTGCTGAAAAAGGAATTACTGTTGAATAATAGTTTGTAAAAAGAAAGTTTTGGCTGCGGCGAAACTTCGTCGCAGCTATTTTTATGGTTTTACTAAGGAGGCATTATGGCATTTTTTAAGAAAAACAAAACCGCTGAGGTTAATGCGCCTATGGACCTTGATTCCGTTATGAAGAAATTTGACAGAGAGTCAAACACACGTATCTGGGAGGGCGTACCTAAAATTCTTGTTACTTGTATTTTGGCTACGTTTTCTCTGTTTTGTATTTATGTTACTCTGTTTGCCAGCTGGCTTGAAGAACTGAGACTTACATCATTTGTGGCATTCATTGTGCTTCTCGGATACATTGTTTATCCTGCACGAAAAGGTGTGCAAAGGGTGAATTTTATGCCCTGGTATGATTTTGTACTTATGATTTGTGGAACAGGTGCATTTTTGTATTATTCGTTCAGTGCGGTTTCTATAATTCAGCAGGGCAGCAACTTCTTGTGGTATCAGATTGTGATTGGTATTGTGGGAACAATCTCTCTTGTTGAGGTTTGTCGTCGCAGTGTCGGACTTCCAATTATAGTTGTTGCGGCTTGCTTTGTTGTTTACGCACTGACTGCGGGGCTTTCAAACCCGACACTTTGGGGTAAGCTTAATTATATCGTTCATTATTTGTTTTACAGCAAAGAGGGGATTTTGTCCACACCAATAAACGTATGTTCAAAGTTCATTGTGGTGTTTATTATCTTTGGCGCCTTTCTTGAACGCACAGGCATTGCTGATTTCTTCATTAAGATTTCAAATGCTGTGGTAGGCGGTTTTTCAGGGGGACCTGCAAAGGTTGCTGTTGTTGCCAGTGCTATGGAGGGTATGGTTTCGGGTTCTTCTGTTGCGAACACAGTAGGCTCAGGCTCGGTTACAATTCCTCTTATGAAGAGGACTGGTTACAAACCGGAATTTGCGGCTGCAGCTGAGGCTTCGGCATCAACAGGTGGGCAGATAATGCCACCTATTATGGGTGCGGCAGCATTTTTGATGGCTGACTATGTGGGTGTTCCATATAGCAACATAGTTCTTCGTGCAATTTTACCTGCAGTGCTTTATTTTGCGGGGATTTTCATTGCTGTTCATCTTGAGGCAAAAAAAGAGGGACTTCGTGGACTTACAAAAGAGGAACTTCCGCGTTTGGTACCTCTCCTCAAGAGTACTTATTTGTTACTTCCATTGATTGTACTTATTTATCTTGTAGGCACAAGCCAGCGTTCAATCCAGTATGCAGCGGCAATCGCTATTGTTGTTGCTATTGTGGTAAGTCTCTTTAATAAGGAAAATCGAATTACACCAAAAAAGATATGGGAAGCACTTGCGGCAGGCGGTCAGGGTATGATTACCGTTGCTGCAGCTTGTGGTGTTGCGGGAATTATTGCAGGAACAATCACTATGACAGGTCTTGCAAACGTGATGATAAACGGCATTGTAGCACTTGCTGGAAATCAGGTTATTATTGCACTTTTTCTAACTATGCTCTGTTGTATTGTACTTGGTATGGGTGTTCCCACTACTGCAAACTATTGCATTATGGCGGCAACCTGCGCACCAATTCTTGTTCGTATGGGTGTTCCGGCTATTGCGGCACATTTCTTTGTATTCTATTTTGGAATTGTTGCTGACCTTACACCACCGGTGGCACTTGCGGCATATGCTGGCGCGGCCATTGCCCAGGCAAACCCCATGAAGACGGCGGTTACAGCCACAAAGCTTGCTATAGGTGCGTTTATTGTGCCGTATGTATTTGCTCTCAATCCGGCTATGCTCTTTATCGACACAACTGCATGGGAGGTTATTCAAATCAGTATAACCTCACTGGTTGGTATTTTTGCAGTTTCGGCGGCACTTGAAGGGTATCTTCTTCACCGTATGCCTTGGTATCAGCGTATAATCAGTGCTGTTGGTGGACTGATGCTGATTTATCCAGGAGCTGTTACTGATACATTGGGCATTGCGCTTGTGGTAATTATTGTTGTTCTTCAAATTTTGGTGAGAAATAAAAAAGTAGATATTTAAATCATAATGTAAAAGACCTTTTCCAAAAGAGGAAAGGGTCTTTTTTGTATAGAATTTATTATTGTTGCTTTTGTAAAGATAAGCGATAATCCGATGGGGTTTGTCCTGTTTGTGACATAAAGGCGTCGAAAAATGCGTTATATGAGCTGTAGCCCACCTGCTTTGATATTTCTTCCAGAGATAAATCGGTGGTTGCAATAAGACGCTTAGTTTGTTCAATTTTAGTTTTTATGACTTTTTGCTGAAAAGAAATGCCGTAATAACTTTTGATAAGCCTTTGGGTTTGGCTGACGCTGAAGTGCAAGTGCTTTGCCAAATCTTTTAGGGTTGTTTTTTCTGACAGATGATGTGTGAAAAATTCGTCAAGAATATCCATATAAAACTCGCGGGGAGGTTTTTTTTGATAATTCGGGAGTTTATTAACATTTGATGGCTCAAATGTGACAGAAAATGGTTCGTTTGTAAGAAGACTCTGTGACGAATGGAAAAGACAGCGGAAGAACTCTGTGTAAATAAGTTTCAAAAGAGACTGAATTTTTTCGGAGGAAAATAGGGTAAGATTTGCAAGTTCCCATCGTAATTGTTTCACAAGCTCAAGAAATTTATCATTTCCTTCTATTTTCAGGGGGTCTTTTAGTGAATTTCGGAGTTCTCTCAGAAATTGCGAATTATCTCCATTATCTGATTGACAAAAATGGAATCTGAAAGAATAAATTGAGGCGTCATTGGAAAGCTGTAGAACATTATGTTCTATATTTGCAGGAGTTAAAAAAAGGTCACCGCTGCTCTTGAATACGTTTTTCCTGCGCACCAGGTGTTACAAGTACCATTTTCAACAAAATATAGTTCATAATTCAGGTGTTTGTGTGCTTTTGAATCTCTTGGATTTCGAAAGCAAAAGAAACCATCATCAAATACAGTATGTATGTTAAGTCCGTTTATTGAAACTGTTTCCATACAGACAATTTTGTTGTCTTGATTGGTGTTGAAAAAAATCATACCAATGTTCCTCCTGTGACTCAAAATATACTGAAATAGGTCAAAAACATAATAATAATGACCTTTGTTCTAATTGAAGAAGTGACTGAAATTTTATAGAATAAATAAAACAATTACAATTTCTTGTTAAGTGTATCATATCTATACAGATAAAGCAAGAGATGTTTTGAATTTGAAAGGAGCAAAAAAAGATGAAAGAAAAATTTTCACTTAGCGGCAAGGTAGCAGTCGTTACCGGAGCTACCGGTACGTTTGGCAGCGAGTTTTGCCGTGCCTTTGCTGAGCATGGCGCAGACATTGTGATAGCATCACGCAGTCAAGAAAAAGGTGATGTTTTGGCGCAGGAACTTCAGGAAAAATATGGTGCTGAATCGCTGGTGGTGTTGTGGAATGCAAGAGATAATGAGTCAATAAAGCAACTGGCGCAAAAAGCAAGAGACTGGAAAGGTCATATTGATGTTGCAGTTTGCAATGCAGGTGGAAACAGTAATACAAGTTCACATCATTTTTTTGACAGGTCAGACGAAGATATAAGGATAACTGTAGAAACAAATCTTTTGAGTGTCCTCTATTGCTGTCGTGAATTTGGAAGAATAATGAAAGAGCAAGGCTTTGGCTCAATGATAAATATCGCATCAATTGCAGGCGTTGTTGGCCGTGACCGAAGAATGTATCAAAGAGCAGGCGGTGGTTTCGAAAATCTTGTGGATTATGCAGCTGCAAAAGGCGGTATAATTTCTTCTACACGTGATATGGCTGCTGTGCTTGCCCCATATGGAGTAAGAGTAAATTCAATTTCCCCCGGTGGATTTGATAATGGTTGCAGCGAAATTTTCCAGAAATGTTACGGTGAAGATACTCCCCTTGGGCGTATGGGCAAAGGCGGTCAGGAACTAGGCGGTGCGGCGCTTCTTTTGGCAAGCGATGCAGGAAGCTATGTTACAGGTCAGAATTTAGTAGTTGATGGAGGTTATACAATATGGTAATTCAGGATTTAAAATTATTTGTAGTTGGAATAGGTTCCATCGGCAGACGTCATAGCGATGTTTTGTATACTGAGTTGGGTTGCAGAAATATTGTGATTTGGGACCCTGCTTTGGAAGTTGCAGAAAAACACGCGGCGAATTATCCGGGCATGACAACAGTTTCTACTTTTGAGGAAGGTCTCGCTATGAAACCGGATGCGGTGTTTATATGTTCACCACCTGCACTTCATATGGCTCAGGCAGAGGCTGCTATCAATGCCGGATGTCACGTTATGGTTGAAAAACCTGTAGCACTTGATATGGAAAGCCTTGAAAAGGTTATAGCATTGGCTGAGGAAAAGGGCAAAGTGACATCTGTGGCACTTTGCAATCGTTATCACAAGGGACTACAGCGAATTAAACAGATTGTTGATGAAGGTGTTCTTGGTAAGATAGTAAATGTTCGTGCTGTTATGGGTGAATTTTTCCCTGATTCACGGCCTGATTATATGAGTACATATTATGTGAAATACAATGGTTGTTTTGAACTTATCCATGCAGTGGACTATGCAATCTGGATTGCAGGCGGACAACCTGAAGAAATAAATGGTATATGCGGAAGCTATGCGGGTATTGGTTTTGAATCACCTGATAATGCGGAAATACTCTTCAAAACAGATAACAATATTGTTTGCACAGTAAAACTCAGTTTTTGTCAGACACCTACCGAGACGGGGATTGTGGTTTATGGAAGCGAGGGTACTTGTGAGCTTAAATATAATCACGAAGGGTATACACTTCGGACCTATACTCGCGACACAATGCAGTGGAATGAAGAAAAAGTTGGTGGTCTGTACAGAAATATGATGTTTGCCGATGAAGACCGTGAATTTATGGAAAGCATAATCAGCGGCGAATACAAGGGTGCAAGCTTTGCTGATGCCGGACGTGCTGTAAAGGTTTATTCCAAGGTTTATGGAAATGATAATTTGAAAAATATTTAAAAACAAATGTTCCGACCGCTTTTTAGCGGTCGGTTTTTTCTTTAAAAACTTTTGACAAAATCATTCATAATATTTGCTTTTTGAGAAAACCTGTGATATAATAATTTGGTATGATGTTTTTTGTTTGATGGCAAATTAACAAAGGAGTGATTTTGTGAGAAAATTTGGTGACAGAAACGATGCTTATCGTATCCGTGATATTGACGGTGTGCATTTTTATATGGCATACCTTATGCCCAAACGGACTCAAGCGGAAGTATACATCAATGAAAAACTTGATGTTACAGAGCTTCTTGAATACATAAAAGAAAAGAATTCTACGGGTGAGAGAAAGGTTACGCTGTTTCACTGTGTAATTGCCGCTGTGGCAAGAACAATAAAGATGCGTCCACTCCTCAACCGATATATATCAGGAAAGCATTATTATATGCGGCACCGCATTTCGATGGGATTTACGGTGAAGAAAAAGTTCACCGACCATGCGGAAGAGACTCTTATGATTTATCATCCAAGGGATGATGAAAATGTTACCGCTATAACTGACAGGATTTCACCAAAGGTTGCTGAAGCAAAACGTGAGGACAAGGGTATAAAGGTTGATGATATATTAAACATTGTCAAAAAGCTACCAAAGCCCATTATGCATTTGTTTATGGCATTTATGCGGTTTGCGGATAATTTTGGACTCATGCCGAAAGCCTTCAGCAGCGTTGACACAAATTATGTTACGGTGCTTTTGTCAAACCTCGGAAGCATCAAGTGTGATGCGGTATACCACCATCTCAATAACTTTGGTACAAATGGAATAGTGATTACTATCGGGGAAATACATAAAGAACCATTTTTTGACGAAAATGGCGAGTCAAAAGTGCGTGATGTGGTGAACATTGGTGTCACTTTGGATGAACGTATTGCTGACGGATTTTATTTTGCACGTTCACTGAAACTTGTGAAGTATCTGTTCAAAAATCCGGAGCTTCTTGATAAAAAACTTGGGGAGGAAATTGATTTTGAGTTCTGATGCTAAATGGTTCAAATACTATGGGGATGTTCCGCATACTATTGATTATCCGGACATTTCAATGTATGAGATTATAAAACGTTCAAAAGAAAAATATGCTTCATATATTGCTTATGACTTTATGGGCAAGGCTGTTTCTTATGAAAAGCTTATTGAAGAAATTGATACTTGTGCAAAAGCTTTGCTCATGCAGGGGATAAGAATGGGAGATACGGTTACCATATGTCTTCCAAATGTTCCTCAGGCAGTTGTTATGCTTTACGCATTAAACAAAATTGGTGCTGTTGCCAGTATGGTCCATCCTCTTTCGGCTGAAAACGAAATTATGTTTTATCTCAATGAGAGTAATAGCCGTATGGCAATAACGCTCAGTCAGTTTTATGATAAGTTTGAGGCAATAAAAGGAAAAACTCCTGTCGAAAAGGTTATTGTTGCAAAAATTGAAGAAGCTCTTCCTGCGGTAAAAGGCTTTTTATATAAATTTGTAGGTCATGAACCAAAGGTAGCAGATGACCCATGGGTGATTTCGTGGTCGGATTTCATTGAAAAAGCTAAAGATTACAACAATGATGTGAATTTTGAGGGAAAAGGTGACGATCCCGCTGTTATTTTATTCAGTGGCGGTACAACGGGCACATCAAAGGGAATTTTGCTCACAAACCTTAATTTTAACGCTCTTGCTATGCAGACAGCGGCTGCGTCTTCATGCTTTGAGGCAGGGGATACTATGCTCTCTGTTATGCCGATTTTCCACGGTTTTGGACTTGGCGTGGGAATACATACCATTCTTGCTTATGCAGGCAAATGCGTGCTTGTTCCAAGGCTCAATGTGGATGAATTTCCAGGATTTTTCAAAAAATACAGACCTAATTATATGGCTGGCGTGCCCACTCTTTTTGAAGCGATGATGAGAAATGAAGAAATGAAAAAAGCAGACCTTTCGTGCCTTAAAGGTCTTTTCAGCGGTGGTGATTCTCTTTCTATTGAGCTTAAGAAAAAGGTGGATGCTTTTCTAAAAGACGGTGGTGCGAAAATTCAGGTGCGTGAGGGTTATGGAACTACTGAATGTGTTACAGCAAGCTGTCTTACACCCATTGACTATTATCGTGAGGGAAGTATTGGAATACCTTTTCCTGATACTTTTTATAAAATTGTTGTGCCAAATACCAATGAAGAAGCAGCGGTAGGAGAAATGGGGGAAATTTGTATTTCCGGCCCCACTCTTATGAAAGAGTACATAAACAATCCAAAAGAAACAAGCCAGACTCTTCGGGTTCACGATGATGGGAAAACCTATCTTCATACAGGTGACCTTGGCTATATGGACGAAGACGGATTTATCTATTTTGTGCAGAGACTCAAAAGGATGATTGTTACCAGTGGTTACAACGTATATCCGTCACAGATTGAAAATGTTATTGATTCCCATGAAGCGGTAATGTTCAGCACTGTTATTGGTGTCAAGGATGATTATCGTATGCAGCGTGTGAAAGCTTTTGTGGTGCTCAAGCCAGGGTTTTCGCCCAACGATGAAATAAAAGAATCAATAAGAGTACATTGTGAAAAAAATATTGCAAAATATGCTCTTCCACGTGAATATGAATATCGCGACAGTCTTCCAAAGACATTGGTGGGAAAGGTTGCTTATCGTGAACTTGAACGTGAAGAAGAGGAAAAGCTTTTGACAAAATAGAAAATCTGGCAGTAATTTATTTTTATTATGACTTGAGCAAAGGACAGAATAAATTGTGAAAAAATCCAAATCTGTTTTGTTGAGTGTTTTGGGAACGAATATTACCGGCTTTGGCGTTGGTGCGTTTCTCGCCCCATAAAATTGTAGGCAGGGGAGCGTCAGGTCTTTCAACTACGTTTTATACGCACCTTGATAAATAAAATTCAATATTATTTAGGAGAATGGAAAATGTTTATTGAAGAATTATTAGAAAAAATTGGATTTACTGATGAAATGAAAGATGGCTATGAGAAATACAGAAAGATGCTTGGAAACAGTATGGATTCTTGTATAAACCGTTATATGAATGACGAATTGGGATGCGATGAGCTTGTTGAAGAACTCAAGGCTTTTGAAAGTGATGAAATTCATGAATACACAGTTCATCTTATGTTTGTTCTTGGATGCACTCCAATTCTTAAGAAGCATTACGAAGAGGCAAATATACCTGAAGAAATTTTTGTGCAAACTATGAAGGATATTACCTGCAAAGTTAAGAAATGTTGTGATTACAAAAATGTTTTTGGAACTTTTGTTTTGCTGTGGCATGATTTGTTTTTGAAAATGAAAGTTCTGGGAATTGGAAGACTTCAGTATGAAGTAATAATGCACAGCGGAGAAGATATCAAACTTAAAAATTACACCATAAGAGATGGTGAATTTATGCTGAATTGCCATATTCCTGCTATGGGTCCGCTTAAGCATAGTGATTGTGTGGAATCCTATAAAATGGCATATGAATTTTTTAAAGACCGGTGCAGGGACGGAATTTTGCCTATATGTTGCAGCTCGTGGCTTTTGTTTCTGCCTTACAGAAAGGCGCTTGAAACAAGTAAAAATATCACTGCATTTGTAAAGGATTTTGAGATGTATGGCGAAAACAAGCAAGATAGCTTTGTGGATGCATGGCGGATTTTTGGGGTAGACTATGAAGGTGACGTCAGTGTTCTTCCTCAAAATACCTCTTTGCAAAAAGCATTTGTTGAATATCTGTCCAAAAACAACGATTATGGTGAAGGTAAGGGAGTTCTTCTGTTTGATGGTGAGAATATAATTTCATAAAGATAGAAATTTACACTAAATATTTTACATAAAAAAAGGAAGCGAAAAAATGAGTACATTATTATCAGTTTCAGTTGCATTGCTGGCAGGTCTTCTTATGACCAGAGTGTTTAAACCATTCAAGTTGCCCTCGGTAACGGCATATCTTATTGCGGGTGTTTTGATTGGACCATACTGTATCGGCAGATTTGGTCTTGAGGGTATAGGCTTTACTTCGGCAGAGGCTGTTGGACGCCTTGGTCTTGTTTCAGAAGTGGCTCTTGGCTTTATTGCGTTTTCAATCGGGAGTGAATTCAGACTTTCGGAGCTTAAAAAAACAGGAAAGCAAGCATTTGTAATTGGTATATTTCAGGCACTTGTGGCAACTTTATTTGTTGATTTGGCACTTGTGGGGATTCATCTCGTCATGCCTGATAAACTTACAATACCACAGGCGATTATTCTTGGTGCAATAGCCACTGCAACAGCTCCGGCGGCTACTTTGATGGTTGTACGTCAGTACAAAGCGGACGGACCTCTTACAAAGTTGCTGCTCCCTATAGTAGCTCTTGATGATGCGGTGGGCCTTATTGTTTTTGCGGTATCTTTTGGTATTGCAAAAACTATGATGTCAGGCAATCTCGACTTGATTTCAATTATTGTAAATCCCTTGGTTGAAATTGTGTGTTCATTGACCCTTGGTGCGATTATGGGATGGATACTTACCCAGCTTGAAAAAATGTTCAATTCAAACACCAATCGTCTGAATATGACTATCGCATTTGTGTTCCTTACCGTTGCACTTTCTATGATTGATTTTCATATCGGAAGTGTTCACATCAGTTTTTCATCATTGCTTGTATGTATGATGCTTGGAACAGTTTTCTGCAATATCTGTCCTCTTTCTCACGATTTGATGGAGAAATCAGACAAGTGGACATCGCCGCTTCTGGCACTGTTCTTCGTTATCAGCGGTGCAGAGCTTGAACTCAATGTTTTCCTTGACTGGGCGATTGTGGTTGTAGGCGTTGTTTATATTTTGTTCCGTTGCCTCGGAAAATACGTGGGAACATTCATCAGTGCCAAAGCAACAGATTGTGCTCCTCAGATATGCAAATATTTGGGCATAACGTTGTTTCCTCAGGCAGGGGTTGCTCTTGGAATGTGTGCTATTGTTGCTGCATCCGTGGAAATGGGAACTCAGGGTGCTTTGGTGCGAAACATAACACTTTTTGCAGTTCTTATATATGAGCTGATTGGTCCGATTCTCACACGTCAGGCGCTTACTTTGGCAGGAGATATCAAGCCAATGCCTGACCACGTGAAAAACCGTCGTGAGACAAAGCTTGAAGAAGCAAAGAAGAAAACTCACAAATAAAACAGAATTTAAAATCCGGATGCTTAATGGTATTCGGATTTTTCTTGAAGAGGGAGGGGAAGACGGTGAATAACAATGGTATGCTTAAAGGCTCATTCGGTTATATCAAAGCTTTTATTAAATGGGTGGTTATTGCCTCTGTTCTCGGCTTGTTTGGCGGTGCTGTGGGAAGTATTTTTCACAAAAGTATTGAATTTGTAACAAAGCTCAGAATGGAACATTTTTGGGTAATATATTTATTGCCAATCGGTGGTCTTGTTATAAGTTTTATTTATTGGATATGCAGAAAAAAAGGTCACATTGATACAAACCGCGTGATTGAGGCAGCAAGAAGTGATGAAAAAGTTCCTCTCGTTATGGCACCGCTCATTTTTGTAAGCACGGTGATAACCCATCTTCTTGGCGGTTCAGCAGGACGCGAGGGGGCAGCACTTCAGCTTGGGGGAAGCCTTGGATATAATATGGGAAAGATGCTCAGGCTCAAAAAAGAAGATACGCATATTATTGTTATGGCTGGTATGAGCAGCGTGTTTTCCGCACTGTTTGGGACTCCAATTACTGCTGCGATTTTCTCTCTCGAAGTTGTTTCTGTGGGAATATTTCACTATGCAGGGCTTTTGGCGTGTATAATTTCGGCATTTGTTGCATACAGGGTATCATTTTGGTTTGGCAGTCAGCCGACACACTTTGATTTTGTTAATATGCAGCAGCCTGCATTTGATGTTATGACAAAAGCGATGGTTTTGGCAATTCTTTGTGCGGTAGTGAGTATAGCTTTTTGTGTCTCAATAAAAAAGTGTGAAAAATTTGCAGAAAAATTTTGCCCCAATAAGTTCTTGCGTGCGTTTTTTGGTGGAGCTATAATAGTGATACTTACGATTTTGGTTGGCACATATGATTATAATGGTGCCGGAATGAATGTGATTGAAAGGGCACTTGGTGGAACGGCGAGCCCATGGGCATTTATCCTGAAAATTATATTTACTTCAATAACAATCGCTGCAGGCTTTAAAGGCGGAGAAATTGTACCCACATTTTTTATAGGTGCGACTTTCGGGTGCTTTGCAGGAGGACTTTTGGGACTTGATGCGGGATTTGGTGCAGCCATAGGTTTTGTGGCTATGTTCTGCAGCGTTGTGAATTGTCCTATCGCATCCATTATTCTGGCATTGGAGGTCTTTGGAAGTGAGTCGATTGTTGTGTTTGCGGCAGTGTGCGCAGTAAGCTTTATGATGTCGGGGTATTTCGGGCTTTATAAAAGTCAGAGAATCGTTTATTCAAAGCTTACAGAAGAATATGTTGATAAAAAGACAAAATAAAAAAACACACCCTTTAGGGTGTGTTTTTTTATTAGTTAAAAGCCAATTAAAAACCCCATAATAACCAGTAGTACAATCAGAAAACCAAAGTTGTACAAGCTGAATTTTTTAAGATATATTTTGATGCTTTTGGGGTCATTTTTCAGGTATTCTCTGAAAGTTATAAGGCTTGCAAGTGATGCAATAAGTGTTCCCGTTCCGCCAATGTTCACTGCAACAAGAAGTGCCGGGTAGTTGTTTGTAAAGTGTGAGAGCAAAATTCCGCTTGGAACATTGCTTAAAAACTGACAGGAAATTGCACTCACCAAAAGAGTGTGGCGGTTTACCAAAGAGTCCAGAAGTACGTGGAGTATGTCAATCCGCGAAATATTACCTGAAAATACAAAAAATGCACAAAAGGTAACAAGCAATGGGTAATCAACACTTTTAAGTGCCGACTTATCAAGGAAAGCAAGAGATACAACAATAATTAAAAGCCCTGCAATATAAGGGATTATACCGAATACGATTATTATTGAGACAACAAACAGAATTAAGTAAATAATAGTTCTGCTAATGTTTAAGTTTGCATCAAAGGTTCGTCTGATTGAAAGAGGTTCGTTTTTTACAAACAGACAGCAAATAGTTATCATAGCTACCGCAATCAGAAATGGGACAAGCATAATCTTTACAAATTCACCGGTAGGAATGCTGAAATAGTTATAAAGATAAAGATTTTGAGGGTTCCCAAAGGGTGTAAGCATTCCGCCGAGGTTGGCGGCTATATTTTGCATTATAAAAGTAAATGCAAGGTAACGGTGATTGTCTGTTGACGTTATTACATAATAACCAAGAGGCAAAAATGTAATTAGCGCCATATCGTTTGCAATCAACATAGATGCGATAAAAGTTATGTACACAAGTGCCAGTATTGCCGAGCGCACGGTGGTGAATATGGTTATTATTTTTGAAGAAATTATTCTGAAAAAGTAAATATTTTTCAGAGCACATACAACCGCCAGAGTAGAGAAAAGGCAAGTCAGTGTTTTGAAATCAAAGTAAGACAAGTACTCTTTGTCTGGTGGGACAAAGAGCATAGAAATCAATGCAGCCGAAAGGGCAATGCACATAACTGGGTTTTTCTTCACAAATGTACGCATATTTATTCCTCAATCCGTAGTTTCTCAACAAGCTTTTCGTCTGGGTCAACAAAAACTGTGTAATTAGTGTCAAATATTACAAAACCGGGGCTTGAACCGTTGGGCTTTCTTATGTTTTTTATCAGGGTATAATCAACAGCAACGCCGGTAGACTTTTGAGCCTTGCTGAAATATGCAGCAAGTGACGCCGCTTCAAGAAGTGTGTTGTCAGGTATCTCCCCGGTACCATTGGTACGGACAATGACATGAGAGCCAGGTATATTTTTTGTATGCAGCCACATATCTGTTGAATATGCAGTTTTTATGGTGAGTTCGTCATTTTGTTTGTTGTTTCTGCCAATAAGGATTTCAAAGCCGTCACTTGACAAAAATCGCATAGGCTTTGATTTTTTTTGCTGTTTTTTCTTTTTAATGTTTCCCGCAGAGATGTAGCCTTGTTCAGCCAGTTCCTCACGGATTTCAGCGATATCCAAGGGTGTGCGTGCCCTTGTTACACTGTCAAGCACGGTCTCAAGATAAGACTTCTCCTTTTCTGCGTCTTTAAGCTGCTCTCTGGAATGTTCTTCAGCAGCCTTTGCTTTTGTATAGAGTTTATAATATCTCTGAGCGTTCTGCGAGGGGGTAAGCTCTTCGCTCAGTGAGATTTTTATGTCTTCAAGGTTTTCAGAAAAATAATTTTGCAAAATCACAAATTTTGCCGAATTTTCTATTCTGTAAAGATTTGCTGTGAGCAAATCCCCGTACATTTTGTATTTATCACGGTCTTTTGCCTTTTCTATACTTTCGGTGTGCAATGCAATTTTTTTCTCGCAACGGTCAATATTGTTGTTGATAAGCTTGATGGTGCTTGCTGATTTTTGAGAAAGCCTGTCCTGAATATCTCTTGACAGAAAAAATGTTTCAACCGCTTCGCTGATAGAATCATACTCTTTGATTTTTCCAAGAGAGGTGTATTGCGTGAGGGCTACTGCAGAAAAAGCAAGGGGCTTTTCTGCCTCTAAGTCAAAAACCACAGTGCTCCCCGCAGAGAAAGATAAAATTTCATCAAAAAATCTTTTGATGTCTTTCGCAAAAATTTCAGCGTTGATTTCCGAAGCAAATGCTTTTGTATTGCCGGTAGCACGGTATACTATTTCTCTTGCAAGAAGCGGACTCATACCCATAAATTCCCCTACCAAAAACTTATCGAGAGGTGTGTCAAAGGGGAGTGAAGAAAGTATGTTCGCAAAATCTTTTGCTGAATACTCTGTTGGGAGAGACTTTTCCTGTTTTGGCGGAAGCTCATATATGAGTCCAGGCAAAACCTGACGCACTGCACTTGTGGTGAAGTCAATATGCTTTATGCTGTCAATAATTTTGTTATCATTTTGGATAAGCGTTATGTTGCTGTGCTTACCCATAATTTCAACCATAAGACTTTTCTCGGTAAGGTCACCAAGCTCGGTATAACATTCAATGTCAATTTTTATTACGCGGTCAAAGTCAATCTGGTGTATGGCTTTTATTTTTCCACCGCCAAGATGTTTTCTCATTATCATACAAAAAAGAGGTGCAGTAAGAGGATTTTCACGGGAAATATTTGTCAGGTGAATTCTGGGGTTTGATGTTGCCGCAGAAATAAGCAAACGAAAAAGACCTTCCCGTGTGCGGATTGAAAGAATAATTTCATCCTTTTCAGGTTGGTAGACTTTGTCAATTTTGCCGCTTTTTAATTTTTCATTAAGTTCCCGTACTATGCCGGATGTTACAAAGCCGTCAAATGCCATAAAGCTAACCTCTTTTTTAAAAAATGTTCTATAAAAAGACGAATCTTTAACAGTATACAACAAAAGTTTAAAAATTTCAAATATTTATTTGCTTTTTTTGAAAATATATGGTATAATTCATAGTATAAAATTTTATAATAGCGGAAATATTGCTTAAATGTTTCCATTTGCCCCAAGAGGAGGCGCAGTTACTTATGCTGAAAAGTATGACAGGCTTTGGCAGAGCCGAGAAAATGTTTGATGATTTTGAGGTAAAGGTAAACCTAAAATCAGTCAATCACAGATATATGGACGCATCAATCCGTATGCCCAAATATTATACATTTGCGGAAGATAAAATCCGTCAGGCGGCGGCAAAATACATTTCCCGTGGCAAAATTGAGATTTTTATTTCTGTTGACCGCATTGAGGGTAGTGGTAAGACCATTGCTATTGACAAGGATGTGGCAAAAAACTATATTGATGCTCTCCGTACCCTTGCTGAATTCGGTATTGAAGATGATGTGAAGATTTCAACAATTTCCCAGTATCACGATATTTTCAAAATCGAAAGCGACGAAGAAGACGAAGAAAGAATAACAGCTATGCTTCTTGAGGTTTTTTCAGCGGCAGCAGAAGACTTTGTCAATATGCGGATTGAAGAGGGCAAGAATATGGAAAAAGATATTTTGTCCCATCTTGATATTCTTGCTGAAAAACTCACGCAGGTTGAAATCAGGTACCCGCAGATTGTTGATGAATACAAAAATCGTCTGAAAGGAAAAATTTCAGAGGTTTTGGAAGATAAAAATATCGATGAGGCAAGAATTGTGACAGAGGTTGCAATCTTTGCAGAACGCACCGATATTGGCGAAGAAACTGTTAGACTAAGCAGTCATATAAAGGAATTTAGAAAAGCACTTTCCACTGACCAGCCAATCGGAAAAAAACTTGATTTTATGATTCAGGAAATGAACCGTGAAACCAACACTATGGGCTCAAAGGCAAATGATGTAGAAATTTCCAAGATTATTGTGGATATGAAATCCGAGATTGAAAAAATCAGGGAACAAATTCAGAACATTGAATAACAAATGAAAAAGCCTTCGGGCGGAAGGATGAAATTTTATGAAACTTATAAACATAGGCTTTGGAAACATTGTATCGGGTGACCGAGTTGTTGCGATAGTCAGCCCTGAATCTGCACCCATTAAACGTATTGTTCAGGATGCGAGAGACAAAGGTCTCCTGATTGATGCGTCTTGCGGACGCCGTACCCGTGCTGTTATTATTACCGACAGTGACCACATAATACTTTCTGCAATTCAGACTGAAACTATTGCGGGACGTGCTGCTGTTAAGGAAGATATTGCTGACACCAAGGACGAGGGAGAAATCGAGAATGAAGAATAAAGGCACACTTTATATTCTGTCGGGGCCGTCTGGTGTGGGAAAAGGCACTATTTGCAGGCAACTTGTTGCAAAACGGGATGATCTTTCTGTTTCGGTTTCTGCTACTACCAGAGCGCCGAGAGCGGAAGATACCGATGGCGTAACATATTTTTTCAAAACCAAAGACGAGTTTGAAAGAATGATAGCCGATGACAAGTTTTTGGAATGGGCTGTCTATAACGGAAACTATTATGGTACACCCGTTGATGCAGTTAATGAAAAACTGGATATGGGCGAGGATGTCATCCTTGAAATTGAAGTTCAGGGAGCCCTCAAGGTTATGGAGAAATGTCCTTATGCTGTTTCAATTTTTATTGCACCGCCTGATGAAGATGCACTTTTTGTGAGACTCAAGAATCGTGGCAGTGAAACGGATGAGCAGATTAAAAACAGATTGAGCGCCGCAAAGGATGAACTTTCAAAGAAAGACAAATATGATTTTATTGTTGTAAACGATGATTTGTCGGTTGCGGTTTGTGAAATAGAAAATATAATGAAAAACCAAAAGGAGAAGATGTAAAATGATGATTTATCCCCCTATTACAGAGCTTGTGAAGAAAACAGGAAGCAGATATGCTTTGGTTATTGAAACGGCAAAGAGGACAAGACAGCTTGTGGACGGTGCTGAAAGACTTTCAAATGTTGAAACATCTAAAGATGTTACCGTTGCAGTGAACGAGATTTTTGAGGGCAAGGTTGAAGCTGTGAATGCTTCAGAAAGTTTGGTGGACAGCGAAACTGCTTTGGATGAAGAAATTAACAGCTGAATATCTTTTTAGGACTGCTTGTTTTGGGTGGTCCTTTTGACTTTTTTGAAGGCTATATTTTGTCTTGTGAGGCAGGTTACTATGGTTGCAAAGGTTATAATCAACAACAAAGAGCAAAATATTGATAAAACTTTTGATTACAGCATACCAACATCCCTTGAGGGGAGAGTAAGAGCGGGTATGCGTGTTTTGGTGCCTTTCGGCAAAGGTAATCGGACGGTTGACGGCATAGTTGTTTCGGTTTCAGAAAGCAGTGAATATAAAAGCCTTAAAAGCATAAGCAAAATTCTCGGGGATGAACCGGTTTGTCAGCCGTGGCTCCTTGATTTGTGTCTTTGGGTGAGCGAAAAATATTTTTGTTCACTTTATCAGGCAATCAGGCTCACTACCCCTCCGGGGATGGCATCAGGCGTTCGTGAAAAGACAATGAAGATTGCAAGACTCTTGATATCACGTGACGAGGCTTTTGATGAAATAGATGAAATGAGAAAAAAAGGTGCGACTGCAAGGGCTCGTGTTATTGAAGCACTTTTAATGGCAGAAACTTTGCCACTTTCAAAGCTTGTTAAAGAAAAAGGCGGAAGCTATGACGCTGTTCGTAGCCTTGAAAAATTTGGGGTTCTGGCGGTTGAAGAGGTGCAGCTCACAAGAGAGGCTTATAACGAAGAAAAATATCAAAAGAGCAGTGCATATAAGCCAACCTCAGAGCAAAAGGTGGTTATTGACTATTTGTATAATGCCATTGAAGAGGAAAAGAATGAGCAGATACTTCTTCGTGGTGTTACCGGAAGCGGAAAAACCGAGGTGTTTTTGCAAGCAATAGAAAAGGTAATAGAAAAAGGCAAAAATGCCATTATGCTGGTGCCTGAGATATCCCTTACACCTCAGATGGTTGAACGTTTTGTTTCAAGGTTTGGAAATCTGGTTGCGGTTATTCACAGTGCTCTTTCTCAAGGTGAGAGATTTGATGAGTGGAATAAAATCAAAAATGGTGAGGTAAAAGTTGTTGTTGGCGCAAGGTCGGCAATTTTCGCACCTTTTCGAAATATAGGCATAATAATTCTCGATGAGGAACACGAAAACAGCTATAAATCGGAGACTACACCAAGGTATCACGCTATAGATGTGGCAACTAAAAGAGCCGAGGACGAAAATTGTGTTTTGTTGCTTGCTTCAGCGACGCCCTCGGTAACAGAATTTTATAAGGCGAAAACAGGTGAATACACTCTTTTTGAAATGACAAAGCGCTACAATGAGGGAGCGATGCCTGCTGTTGATGTGGTGGATATGCGCGGTGAACTTTTTGAAAATAAAAACAGGTCACCTATAAGCCTTAAGCTTCAAAGAGAGATACAAAAAAATCTTGACAATGGCGAAAAAACAATTTTGTTTTTAAACAGACGAGGATATTCAACTTTTGTTTCCTGTAGGGAGTGTGGTGAGGTTATAAACTGTCCTGATTGCAGTATCGCACTTACCTATCACAAGAGAAAAGATTTGCTTTCCTGTCATTATTGTGGATATACAATGCGAAATGTCAGCGAGTGTCCGTCCTGTGGCTCATCGTATGTGAAATATTTCGGCACAGGCACGCAAAAAATTGAGGAAGAAATAAACCGACTTTTCCCAAGTGCAAGAATCTTAAGGATGGATACAGATACTACCTCAGAAAAAGGTGGTCACGAAAAAATTCTTGACAAGTTTAGGAATGGCGAAGCGGATATTCTTCTTGGAACGCAAATGGTTACAAAAGGTCTCGATTTTCACGACGTAACTCTGGTGGGTGTTCTTGCAGCTGATACCACCTTGGCGGTGGATGATTTCAGGGCTAGCGAACGGGGATTTTCGCTGTTTACTCAAGTGTGTGGTCGTGCAGGCAGAGGAAACCTCTCAGGCAGGGCGATAATCCAAACATATCAGCCCTTTAATTCCACAATAAAATTTTCAAGACAACACGACTATATCGGCTTTTATGAAAACGAGATTATTCAAAGAAAAAGGTTGAATTATCCGCCGTTTTGTGACATAATATATATAGTGGTAACAGGGGAAGACGAGCAATCTGTCAAAGAAGAAATTGAGAAGATAGGAAAGCGTCTTGACAATGAAATAAAGAAAGACGGAAATATTTTTTCAAAGACAGACCCGGGTGAAGCACCTATTTCCAAGATAAAAAATAATTATAGATACAGAATACTTATGAAATGTAAAAATGCAAGAATGGCACACGCCCTCCTAAAAAGCATTTATGAAGAATATGAAAAGGGCAAAAAATCGGTATTTTTGACCATTGACATAAATCCGATAAATATGTATTGACGAAAGGTAAGGTTTCGATTATGGCAATCAGAAATATAGTTACATTAGGCGATGACGTACTTACTAAAAAGTGCAGACCAGTTGAGAAATTTGATGAGAGACTTAACTCACTTGTTGAGGATTTGTTCGACACTCTTTATGAGTCGGGTGGAGCAGGTCTTGCGGCACCTCAGGTGGGGGTGTTAAGACGTGTCGCTGTTATTGATATTGACGAAAACCCCATTGAACTTATAAACCCTGAGATAGTTTTGACAGAGGGCAGTCAGACCGGAGCAGAGGGCTGTCTTAGCAATCCCGGAAAATACGGAATTGTTACACGTCCTCAAAAAGTTACCGTGAGAGCTCAGGATAGATTTGGTGAGTGGCACGAATATACTGGTGAGGATTTGCTGGCAAGAGCATTTTGTCACGAAACCGAGCATCTTGATGGAAAGATGTTTATGGATTTGGTTACTGAATGGATTGATATTAGTGAGGAAGATTGATTTCGGAGGCATTTGATATGAATATACTTTTTATGGGAACACCGGAATTTGCTGTTCCGTGTCTTAGGGCACTGATTGAATCCAGCGACAATGTATGCGGAGTTGTTACGCAACCGGACAAGCCGGCAGGAAGAGGCCACCGCCTTACACCACCACCGGTAAAGGTTTTGGCAGAGGAACATGGTATCCCTGTTTTTCAGCCTGAAACACTCAAGGATTTTGCATTTGGTGAACAGCTTGAAAAACTTAATCCTGAACTTATAATTGTTGTGGCATACGGAAAAATTCTCCCTGAATATATACTGAATTTTCCAAGGCACGGATGCATAAATATGCACGCATCGCTTCTTCCCAAATACCGTGGAGCAGGGCCTATTCAGTGGTCGGTGCTAAACGGTGAAGAAAAGACCGGCGTGACTTCGATGCTTATGGAAAAAGGACTTGACACAGGGGATATGCTTCTTAAGTGCGAAACGGCTATCGGAGAATATGAAACAGCAAGCGAACTTCATGATAGACTCATGGTTATGGGTGCGGATTTGCTGATTGAAACCATTGCTGCACTTAAAAATGGCACTCTGAATCCTGAAAAGCAGGATGACAGTATCTCTTGTTATGCGCCTATGATTTCAAAGGAAATGGCGAGAATTGACTGGTCAAAGTCTGCAAGAGAGGTTATAAATCTTATTTGCGGAATGAACTCGTGGCCGGTTGCCCACACTGAGTATTTGGGTGAATTTATGAAAGTTTATCGTGCTGTACTTGGAAATACGGCAAAAGGGGAATGCGGAAAGATTGTTGCGGCGGACAGCAAAGGTCTTGAGGTGATTTGTGGCGACGGAAAAACGATAATAATTGATGAAATTCAGTTCAAAGGTTCAAAAGCTATGCGTGTTAAGGACTATCTCAACGGTCACGAGATAAAAATTGGCGAAATATTGGGGTAGTGTTACATATCTCGTACCCAGAGATGTGGGAAAAATGATGGGTAGAAAGGCAAAAAAATGGGACTTGGATATTTTTATGGAATTGATATGACATATATAATTTTGGTGATGCCGGCACTTATTTTTGCTATGTATGCACAGTCAAAGGTGAATACAACCTTTAACAAATATCGCACTGTGGCAAACAGCAAAGGTCTTACTGGCGCAGATGTGGCAAGAAAAATTCTTGATATGAACGGTCTTCACAATGTTATTATTGAGCGTACAGCAGGAAATCTCACGGATCACTTTGATCCAAAGGCAAACGTGGTGAGGCTTTCGAATGCGACATATTCAAGTACATCGGTTGCAGCAATCGGGGTCGCTGCACACGAGGTTGGACACGCCGTTCAGCACGCTGAGGGCTATGCCCCAATAAAAGTGAGAAATGCCATTGTACCCGTGGTACAGATAGCATCATATACTGCTTGGCCTCTTGCAATTTTTGGGATTTTGCTGAGCTTTTCAGGACTTGCGACTTTTGGTGTGCTGTTATTCGGCGCTGTTGTGTTGTTTCAGATTGTTACACTTCCCGTGGAATTCAATGCATCATCCCGAGCACTTAAGACTCTTGAATCAAATGCGATTTTGAACGGTGAAGAATTGAAAGCATCAAAATCGGTGCTTTCGGCTGCGGCTATGACATATGTAGCGTCGGCAGTTGTCGCCATTGCCAACCTTTTGAGACTTCTTTCTATTGTGGGGTTTGGAAGAAACAGAGATTAAAAAACGGACGTGAAATTATGAATGCAAGAGAAATTGCACTTAAGGCACTTGTCGATATTGAAACAAATGAAACCTATGTAAATGTGGCACTCAAAGAGGCTCTTTCTTCGGGGGATTTATCCTCTGTGGACAAAGGTTTTGTTACCGAGCTTATATATGGCATTGTATCAAACAAAACAGCTATTGATTTTATTATATCAAGGTATTCAAAAGTAAAGATAAAGAAAATGACTCCCTGGGTGCTTAATATTTTGAGAATGGGTGTTTTTCAACTTCATTTTATGGACAAAGTTCCGCCAAGTGCTGCGTGTAACGAGGCGGTAAAACTTGCCAATAAATATTCCCATCGAGCGGGCTCTGGGTTTGTGAATGGTGTATTGCGCGCAGTTTCAAGAGAAAAAGATGTTTTTGAGTTTCCCAAAATGAACGACATTGCAGAGGAATTATCTCTCAAATATTCATATCCAGTCTGGATGACAAAGGCTTTAATAAAAGAATATGGCGAGGAAAGATGCCAAGAACTTTTTGAAGAAAACAACAAGCCTCATGTAGTATTTATAAGGGTAAATCTTCTTAAAACAACGGAAGAAAAAATTATTGAAACCCTTGAAAAAGAGGGGGTTTTCTGTGAAAGAACTCAGGTTGAAAACTGCCTCAAGGTCATAGGAAAGCTGAACGTAGAAAATTCTGCAGCATATAAAAGCGGACTTTATTCGCTTCAAAATATTTCATCACAAATGGCGGCTCTGGCACTTGATGCAAAGCCTGATGAGTTGATTATCGATATGTGTGCAGCACCTGGTGGCAAAAGCTGTGCCATTGCAGAACAGATGGGAAACACAGGTAGAGTATTTTCTTTTGACGTATTTTCTCACAAAGTGGAGCTTATTAAAAAATCTGCTGAAAGGCTTGGGATTGACATTATAACGCCAAAAGTGCAGGACTCAAGAGAGCAAGTTGAGAACTTGGTTGGAAAAGCGGACAGGGTGCTGGCTGATGTTCCATGCTCGGGGCTTGGTGTTATACATAAAAAGCCGGATATTAAATGGAAACGAAAAGAAGAGGACATTTCGGAGCTTTGTGCTTTGCAACGTGAAATATTGGAAACCGCCGCCACTTATGTAAAAAAGGGCGGAACCTTGGTTTACAGCACTTGCACGATTTTGCCTGAAGAAAACAGAATTAGAATTTTTGAATTTTTGAAAAATCACAGCGAATATAAAAAAGTGTTAGAAAAGCAGATTCTTACTACAGAAAACGGTGAAAGTGGTTTTTATATTTGCAAAATGATAAAGGAATAAACTATGAAAATAAATCTTTTTGATTTGAGCCTTGATGAATTGAAAGAGTTTGTAAAACAGCTTGGCGAACCACAGTTTCGGGGCAAACAGATATTTGAATGGATGTATCGCGGTGCGGAAAGCTTTGAGGATATGACAAATATCCCCAAAAGTCTTCGCGAAAAGCTTTCTGAAAACAGTTTTCTTGGCGGAATGTCAATATCTGAAAAATATGTTTCAAAGATTGACGAAACACGCAAGTATCTGTTACAATTAAATGACGGGAATTTTATCGAAACCGTGCTTATGAAATATGAATATGGCTATACTGTCTGTGTGTCTTCTCAGGTAGGTTGCAAAATGGGATGCAAATTTTGTGCATCAACAGTGAATGGCTGGGTGAGAAATCTTACCCCAGGTGAAATAATTGGTCAAATTCTTTGTGTGCAAAAAGATTTGGGGCAAAGAATTTCAAATGTTGTTATGATGGGCATTGGCGAGCCTTTTGATAATTTTGAAAACGTGCTGAAATCAATAAAGCTTATGAATTCTACTGAGGGGCTTATGATTGGTCAACGGCATATTTCGGTTTCTACCTGTGGCTTGGCAGATAAAATAAGAACACTGGCTGATATGAAAATGCAGATTACACTGCTGATTTCTCTCCATGCTCCAAGTGACGAGCGAAGGTCACAGATTATGCCAGTTAACAACAAGTTCAATATAAATGAGCTTATGTCGGCTTGTGATTATTACATAAAGGAAACCGGACGACGAATTTCTTTTGAATACACCTTGATTTCCGGAGTTAATGATACTTTGGAAGAGGCTGACACATTGGCAAAACTGATAAAAGGAAAACTCTGCCACGTGAATCTTATTCCTGTAAATAAGGTTGAGGAAAGCGGATTTTCAAAGAGTAGCAGAGAAAGAGTTGAAACGTTTAAAGGAAGACTTGAAAAGCACGGATTGGTGGCAACAGTCCGCCGCGAGATGGGCAGTGACATAAATGCGGCTTGCGGACAGCTCAGGAACAAGAAAACAAAATAGTAGCGGGATTGTTATGAAGATAAAGTAAAAAGCCTGAAATTTCAGGCGGAAAGGCTATGATAATATGGTTATAAAAGTATGCGGTCTTACGGATAAGGGTAAGTGCCGTGAGCTCAATGAAGACAGTTTCAGGATTTGTGGCTTCGAAAAGGATAAGCCTCTTGGTGTATGTGTGCTTGCTGACGGTATGGGCGGTCACAATGCCGGTGAAATTGCCAGCAGCATGGCGGCGGAAATTGTGGCAGCTGAACTTTATGAAACTCTCGGTGAGCCTGATGACAGCAAAATTACATTTAATATGGCAACAGCTATTGACTTTGCAAACACAAGTGTCTTTGAACGTTCACTTAAAAGCCGTGAACAATCCGGAATGGGCACAACACTTGTTGTGGCATATGTGAAAGATGCTCTGGTCAGAATTGCGAACATAGGTGACAGCTGTGCATATGTAATTTCAGATACACAAATCCAGAAAATTACGGTTGACCATTCTATTGTGGAAGAACTTGTTCAAAGGGGCAGCATAACACGTCAGGAGGCAAGAAACCATCCTGATAAGAATATTATAACAAGAGCTTTAGGCACTGAAGAATTTGTTGATGCAGATTTTTATGATTACAACTTATCTTTGGGAGAGACCGTGATTTTGTGTAGTGATGGTCTCACAGAAACTGTTATGGATGAACGGATAAAAGAAATAATAAACGAAAATGAAGATGTGAAAATGGCTGCTGAAAGCTTAATTGCTGAAGCTAATAAAAATGGTGGAGTTGACAACATAACAGTTGTTGTTATACGTGCTCAGAGGGAGGAACGGATATGACTTTGATAGGTAAGGTTATTGCAGGAAGATATGAAATAATCGAAGAGGTAGGCAGCGGCGGAATGGCTGTTGTTTACAAAGCAAAGTGTCAGCTGCTCAACAGATTTGTAGCGGTAAAGGTGCTCCGTCCTGACCTGCAGAACGACAGTGAGTTTGTTCGCCGTTTCAATGTTGAGGCACAGGCAGCAGCGAGTCTTACTCACCCTAATATCGTTTCTATTTATGATGTAGGAAACGACAATGGTCTTCATTATATCGTTATGGAATATATTGAGGGCAAAACATTGAAAGAATACATCGAAGAAAAAGTTATTTTGCCCTGGCGTGAGGCTGTTGATTATGCGGTGCAGATTGCCAAAGGTCTTGAACAAGCTCACAAAAATTCTATAATTCACCGTGATATAAAACCTCACAATATAATTATGACAGCCGATGGTGTTATGAAGGTTACTGATTTTGGTATTGCTCGTGCAAATGTTCAGTCCACTGTTACCTGTGATGACAGTGCTATCGGCTCGGTGCATTATATTTCACCTGAGCAGGCAAGAGGCGGTTATACTGACGAGCGTTCTGATATATATTCTCTGGGCGTAGTTCTTTATGAAATGCTTACTGGAAAGGTTCCTTTTGACAGCGAAAGACCGGTTACTGTTGCTATTATGCATCTTCAGGAGAAACCTGTGATGCCAAGGGAGTATAACCTCAGCATCCCTCTGGCGCTTGAACGCATTGTGCTTAAGGCTATGTCAAAGGAGGTTTCAGCACGGTATAAAACAGCGTCAGAGATGATCAGTGAGCTTCTTGGAGTACTTCATGACCCCAGTCGTGAGATTGTTGCAGAGGAAATCGAGGTTCCAAGCCGTGAAAATATTGGACAAACAGTGGTTATGCCCGCGGTGAATATCAAGGATATCAAGAAAGAAGAACCAAAAATCGAAGAACCTGAAGCTAAAAATAATATTCAGGAGGAAGAAGAATTGCCGAAAAAATCTGTGAAAAAGAGCTCACAAACGGTGGATAAAAAGAAAGAAAGAAAAGTTATTGCCTTTGCTATTTTCAGTGCTATCGCGCTTATTTTGATTATTTCTGCGGGATTTATGTCCATAACAGGCATGGGTGGACTTTTTGCAAGCGGCGGAAATGTAGAAATCCCTAAAATAGAGGGTATGCTTTATGATGAAGCAGTGGAAAAATACGTAGAGAATGCTGACGAAAATGCAGACTATACCTTCAACATTATTAAAGGAAAGACTGTTGAAAGTGACGATGAAGAGGGAACAATTCTTGCTCAGGACCCTATAGCCGGAACAAAGGTTAAAAAAGCGGAAGTCATTGTTATCACCGTTGAAATCAGCGAAGGTAAGAATGATATAAGGCTTAAGAATTATACAAAGTATCAGGATGCCCGCGAGGTTGAAATTGCGGTAAAAGACCTTGGACTTGAGGCTGAATTTATCGAGGAATACAGTGATGATATCCCAACAGGTGCTATCATTAAGCAAGAACCAAAAGCAGGCGATTTTGTTAAACCCGGTGATGTAGTTACATTCTATGTAAGCCGTGGTCCTGAAAAAGAACCTGAAAAGACCAATCAGGAAGATAAAAAGAATGAAAGCAACCCGAATAATGATACAAAAACTGATGAACAACAGCCCGAGCCACAGAAAAAGAGCTCTATGCTGACTCTTTACGGACCAAAAGAAAAGGCGAGTGCCTTGGTGCAGGTAAACGTAAATGGAAAAAATGTATACAGCAAAACTCTAAGCAAAGGCGCAAGTGACGTTGTAAAGCTTGAGGGCACATCGAATTCAGTTGAGGTTGAAATTTTTCACGATGGTGTTTCTCAGCAAAAAGGAACTGTAAGACTGCATTAAGAGGTAATGAATGAAGGAACTTAGTGGCGTTATTGTGAAAGGTATCGGCGGTTTTTATTATGTCGATACAAATATGGGAATTATTGAATGCCGGGCACGCGGACTTTTCAGAAAGAAAGGGTTTACGCCCCTTGTAGGCGACAAAGTGCTTATATCCTTTGACGAGGAAAGTGTGCAGGGCTATGTAAGTGAGATTTTGCCAAGAAATTGTGAACTCATAAGGCCTGCGGTTTCAAATGTTACACAAATGGTGGTTGTGGTGGCACAGTCAAGCCCTGCCCCGAATCTTTATGTTCTTGACAAGTTGATTGCATCTGCGGAATTTGCAAAACTCAAGATTGTGATATGCTTTAACAAATCAGACCTTGAAGAAAATGCAGAAATTATCAAGACGTATAAAAATGCGGGCTTTGTGGTGATTGAAACAAGTGCTGTTTTTGGTGCGGGCATTGAAAGAGTGAAAGAAATCCTGAAAGATGAAATCACTGTTTTTGCGGGAAATTCAGGAGTAGGAAAATCAAGTCTTTTGAATGCTGTTATGGGGGAAAATCTGTTTGAAACCGGAATGGTGAGCGAAAAGCTTGAAAGGGGAAAACATACTACAAGACATTCTGAACTTGTGAGCGTGCCTTTTGGAGGATACATTGTTGATACACCGGGATTCAGCTCATTTGAGGTTAATAAAATCCCAAATGCTGAGCTTGGGTTTATGTTCAGAGAGTTTGAATCTTCTCTGGGTAAGTGCAGATTTTTGGATTGCAGTCATACGGTTGAGCCTGACTGTGATGTAATAAGACGGGTTGAAAACGGCGAAATTTCAAGAAGCCGACACGAAAGTTATGTTCAGCTTTATCGTGAGATAAAAGAGGCGAATCAGATTTAGACAAAACGAAAGGAAGATGGCTATGAACAAAATTAAGATTGCACCATCAATCTTAGCGGCAGATCCAGTGCAACTTGGGGAAGAACTGAAAAAGATTGAAAAAGCTGGTGCGGATTACGTGCACGTTGATGTTATGGATGGGCATTTTGTTCCAAACCTTGCATACTCACCTGATATTGTCAAAGGTCTAAGAACGGTGTCAAAATTGCCTTTTGATGTGCATCTTATGATAGAAGAGCCAAAGAAATATATTGAAGCCTTTGTTAAAGCGGGGGCGGATATTATTACTGTTCACGAAGAAGTTACCGAGAATTACGCCGAAATGGCTGATTTTATACATAGTTTTGGAGTAAAAGCAGGGATTTCAGTAAAACCCAATACTCCTATTGAAAGACTCGAAAATGATTTTGACAAATTTGACCTTATTCTTATTATGACTGTTGAGCCTGGGTTTGGCGGACAGTCTTATATCGAGAGTATGAATGAAAAAATCAAGAAAACAAGATCTTTGATTGATCAATCAGGAAAAAGCATAGAGCTTGAAATAGATGGCGGTGTAACAGTTGAAAACATCAGGGAAGCAGTGAGATGCGGTGCAGATGTGCTTGTCGCGGGTTCGACAGTCTTTAAAGCTGAGGATG
The DNA here is from genome assembly GCA_045580025.1 of Clostridia bacterium. GTDB lineage: Bacteria > Bacillota > Clostridia > Monoglobales > Monoglobaceae > SIG440. Next base: position 55,021 of record JAZNNB010000029.1, on the reverse strand, counting down.
TCAATGCTGTTATTGCTGAAATGAGGGAAAATGCAAAATGAGATGTTTTGTTTTTAGCTCTGCACAAATAGAATCCTATGATTTTTTGAAAGGTTTTGATTTTGAAAATAGTTTTGTGATTTGTGCTGATGGTGGATATAAGCATACAAAAAATTTGGGGATTGTACCTGATTTGTGGATTGGAGACGGAGATTCTCTTAAAGACAGAGATATAACCGCAAAAGAAATAATTGGTTTTCCTCCCCAAAAAGACAATACTGACACTGACCTTGCTGTTATGGAAGCACTTCATAGAGACTATAAGGAAATTACAATTCTGGGTGCTCTTGGAGGTCGTCTTGATCATGAATATTCGCATTTTTGCTTGCTGAAAAAAATACTTGACAATGGTGGCAGGGGCACGATTCTCGATTCATACAACGAAATCACTATGGAAAATAAGAGTTTCTCGGTGTTTCCCAATGATAAAAAGTATATTTCATTTTTCCCCTTTGGTGGTGATGTAAGCGATTTCTGCATAAAGGGGTTGTGTTATGAAACGGAAAATATGCATCTTGTCAGCGGGGAAGTGCAGGCAAGCAGCAACTGTTTTGTTGGTGAAAGAAGCGGTGAAATAAGTTTTTCGTCAGGATATGTTTTGGTTATCAGGTCTAATGATTTAAAAGAAAAATGAGGTGCGTTATGAAGAAAGGTCTTATATATTTTCTTTGTTTTTTGATTGTTTTTTCTGCAAACTCTATTGGGGTTGCTTCTGCAACAGAGACAGAGTCTATTCCTGCAAAAAATTTGGCAGAGGAAAAGAATGAAATCATAGATGAAATTAAGGTGCCGGTTGTAAAGGGAAAGGCTGATGTCAAAGAAATTGAAATTGATGTTCAGGCAGCTTTTGATAGTGAAAATGCACTTGAAAGTTTTGTGATTAAAGCCCATTCTACATCTGCAAGATATAAAGTTCTCAGCCTAAATATTTCGGATGCAATATGGCAAGCTTCGCTACACAGAATGAAAATCCCGTCGATTCGTATCTATACAGATTTTGCTGTGGCGACGCTTGATAAAGATATAATAAAAGAACTTCGCAAGATGAGTCAAAAGCAGGATATTTTCATTACTTTTGAGAAAAATGAAGAACTAAATGAAGAAATAAAAAAGAAACTTTCCAACGGAAAGTTTGAAATAAACTGTTATTTTAAAAATCAACATGAGACCAGACTGGAGATTGCTAAAAAATTCTTTTTGGAAATTCCGTATACGTCTGCAGAAATGCGTGACAGTGTTCAACTCTATTCTGCAAACGGTACTGCTGTGCTTTTGAAAAAATCTGAACGCGGTGAGGAAAGGATTGGATGCAGTGTCTCAAGTGGTGAATCAATCCTTTTTTCAGAGGGCACTGTTGTTATGATTACAGGTCGAACCCTTGATTTACAGGGCACGGTTTCTATGATTTTTTATGCATCACTTGAGGGGGTGCGGGCAACTACTGCAAGAATGCTTTTTTGGGATTCCCCTCAGGATGAATATACATTAGAAACAGCTCAAAGAGTGGTTGGATACAGCGGGAACGATGTGAATGGTTATCGCTTTGAATATGATAACATATCTTCTGTTGATATGAATAAAAAAATATATGCAAGACTTATGGCGAAAGATGAGAAAGGAAATATCATATACGGAAGTATACCCTCTGTGGGTTACAGCATAGTTTCTTATGCAGAAAATATGATGAAAAATGAACAGTTAAGACCTTTACTTGTTAAGATGCTTAATTATGGTGCAGCAGCACAGGAATATTTTGGTTCGGACAGAAATCCTGCAAACAGCATTCTCAGTGAAGCTGACAAGGTTATGGATTTTACAAAAATATATGTGAGTCAAGCAAAAACCATCAAGGAAGAAACAAAGAACGGGAAATGCAGTGCAGAAATCGTTGGAAAAACTTTGATTCTTGAAGGCGATATTTCAATAAATTATTATGTTTCAGATGAAAAAAATGTGGACGAGATGGGCGTTCTTTTCTGGACAGAAGACAGTTTTAAAAGGACTGATTCGCACATTGCAGGAACACAGTCACTCATAGTAAAAGATTATGCGATGAATGGTGGATACAAGGTATATAACTTTGACAATATTGTATCCAGCAAAATGTTTGACAATATATATGCAAGAGTTTATACAAGAGTTGGAAATAAGTATAGATACGGTGACATCGATAAATACAGCGTAAGGGATTATGCGGCAAATCAGATTTCAAAAAGCAGCGATACCCTTCTCAAAAATCTTCTCAGACGGCTTTTGATTTATGGAGATGAAGCAAGACGGTATTTCAAAACTTTCGGCTGATAATCATATCTCCTTATATCTTGTTCTGATTCCTTGTTTTGTCAGGGCAGAAAGAATTTGAGTTTCTGTCAGGGTTTTTATAATTTCTGATTTGCTGTTATGTATGTGTACAATCAGAAAATAGTCATAGCTTAAACGCTTTATTATGTCTGCTGCTAAGGCGTTTTCGGTGACACATAAGGTTTTGGCGGGGAGACTTTTGGCATCACTGAGCTTGCGGTGATTTTTTATAATTTCTTTAAAAGCAATATGTGAAATAAGGGATTGTTCATAGCTTAAATTGTTTAAAAGAAATGAAAATATCAGCACAAGTGATAGGTTCAGTTTGCCCAGAAAGAGTATTAAGATGGAGAAAAACCCAATCAGGCAGATGCAGATTTTACTTATTTTATCGAGAAAATTGTGCGCAATTATAGCCCCGTGTTTTGCTGTGAGTATTGATTTCAGCATCCGTCCGCCATCGAGGGGCAATGCTGGTATAATGTTTATGGCACAAATTGCAAGGTTTATATCTGCAAAAAAGCTAAGGATTTCGTGGGATATAAATTTTGATGAAATGGTTGCAGCCCAGAAAAAAACAAGATTTAAAAAAGGTCCGGAAAAGGCAATGAAGAATTCCTTTCCGGAATTTTTTATGTAATCTGTTTTAAACCGTGCGTTTATCCCAAATGGGAAAATCGTTATGATTGAAACGGGAATTTTGAGAAAGTGTGCACACAGTATATGTGCAAGCTCGTGCAGAAAAGCAACAGCAAAGCCAGCGAAGAAAAATTTCCAGTATCCCCCTAAAAAAGAACAAAGAGCTACCGGAAAAAACCAGATATTTATAAAAAGATGTTGGGTGAGTTTTAGTCTATAAAATTTCTTCAGCGGGAATTTCTTCGGTATTTTCATTTTCGGCGCCTTCTTCCGGGGTGTTTTTTTCGTTTATTTTCAGAGCATTTTTTACAGTGTCGGTGATAAAGGTTGTATCAGGCTTATATAAGAAAGCGTTTCTTATGTATCCATTTATCTTATCTGACGATGAGAGTTTGAAAAAATATATTGCAGAAAAAATTATTAAAGCAAAAATCAGCTGTCTTAAAAAATTTTTAAAAAAGCGGTGTTTCTTTTTATTTTCTTTTGGAACTTGTGACCGCGATGAACGGTATTCTCTATATTCACGTGCCATTTGAGTGTTTGTCCTTTCAAAATGATTATTTGTAAAAATGTATTACCGGTTTTTTGCTATTATGCTTGAAAAAAATGTCGTTTTGGTGTATTATAATTAAGTAAACTTAAAATTGCGAAGGGTATTTTGTCTATGAATGTTTATGAAAGAAAATTTGAGCAGGCACTAAAAAAAGTTCAAAAGCCTGCGAGATATATAGGAAATGAATTCAACAGTGTTCACAAAGAGAATATTGACGAGCTTGTTAAGTTCGCTTTTTGTTTCCCTGATGTTTATGAGGTGGGAATGTCACATCTTGGAATGAAGATTCTTTACCATATGATGAATGAACGTACTGACACCGTGTGTGAACGTGTTTTTGCACCTTGGGTGGATATGGAAGAGGAACTTAGGAAGTCTGAAATTCCGCTTTTGTCTCTTGAAAGTCATATACCTGTATCAAACTTTGATATTGTGGGCTTTACGCTTCAATATGAAATGAGTTATTCAAATGTTCTCAATATGCTTGACCTTGCAAAAATTCCTCTCCGGTCAAAAGATAGAGGCGAAAATATTCCTTTTGTATGTGCAGGCGGTCCTTGTGCATACAATGGCGAGCCACTGGCTGATATTGTGGACTTTTTCATCTTAGGCGAGGGTGAAGAGGTAAATAATGAAATAATTGATGTATTTAAAGAATGGAAAGAATCAGGTGAAGACCGTATTTCGTACCTTGAAAGAATTTCAAGAATTGAAGGTGTCTATGTACCGGCTTTTTATGATGTGGAGTACAAAGGTGATGGAACCATTGAATCAGTTAAACCAAATCGCAGAGGTGTGCCTGAGAAAATAAAAAAGAGAATAGTAAAAGAGCTTGACAACAGCTATATTCTCGACAAAATGATAGTTCCTTTTATGGATATTGTTCATGACCGCATTACCCTTGAAATTTTCAGAGGATGCATCCGCGGCTGCAGATTTTGTCAGGCGGGGTATCTATATAGACCTGTAAGGGAACATTCAACAGATAAGTTGATTGAAACGGCACAAAAGCTTATTGACAGTACCGGATATGAAGAGATGTCTCTATCGTCCTTGAGTACAAGTGACTTCACTTGTCTTCAGGAACTTGTGGACAGGCTTCTTGAAATCACAGTTAACAAACGAATAAACCTTTCGCTTCCGTCACTTCGTGTTGATAATTTCTCTATGGAGCTTATGGAAAAGGTACAGACAGTGAAAAAAAGCGGACTTACCTTTGCTCCCGAGGCGGGAACTCAAAGGCTTCGTGATGTTATAAATAAAAACGTCCTTGAAGAAGACCTTTTGAGAACAGCGGGGATAGCATTTGGTGGTGGTTATAATCGAATAAAACTTTATTTTATGATAGGTCTCCCCACCGAAACAATGGAGGATGTTGAGGGGATTGCCGACCTTGCAGAAAAGGTTATTGATGTTTTTTATCAGATACCAAAGGAAATAAGAAAGGGTCGCTCGGTGACTGTAACAGTGAGCACATCTTCATTTGTTCCAAAGCCTTTTACGCCATTCCAGTGGGAACCGCAGAACAGAATTGAAGACCTTGTGGCAAAACAAAAATTCTTAAAAGAACGAATTAAAACCCGAAGCATCTCATACAACTGGCACCAAAGTGATGTAAGCTTTTTGGAGGCCGTTTTTGCAAAGGGTGACAGGCGACTTGGAAATGTTTTGATTGAAGCACAAAGATTGGGTTGTCGTTTTGATGGTTGGGACGAACATTTTGATTATGAAAAATGGCTTGAGGCTTTTTCAAAGTGTGACATCGATCCTGAGTTTTATGCATACAGAAAAATTGACCACAGCGAAATTTTGCCTTGGGACCACATTGATATTGGCGTTTCAAAACAGTTCCTTATGAAAGAGCACGACAAGGCGTATGAAGAAAAAACTACTCCATCCTGCCGTGAAAAATGTAGTGGTTGCGGTGCAACATCCTTTGAAGGAGGTGTTTGCTTTGAGTAAATGGAGACTTAAGTTTTCAAAGCTTGGTATGGGTAAATATATTTCACACCTTGACCTTTTGAGAACATTTACGCGGTCTATTCACAGGGCAGAACTTCCCGTCAGATACAGTCAAGGATTTAATCCCCACCAGCTTATAACATTTTCGCTTCCGCTGGCGCTGGGCGTTACCAGCGAAACCGAGTTCGTTGATATTGATTTTGAAGATACAGTTTCGCCCGATGAAATTTTGACGAAACTCAATAAAAATCTCCCGCCTGACATAAAGATACTCAAGGCTTCACAGCCGATTTTTAAGGCACATAACATTGTTTTGGCTAAGTATATAATTGACATTGTTGCACCAACTGATGTTTCAAAGGAGAAAATCGAAAGCTTTTTCAAGCAGGAAAATATAAGCGCCACAAAGAAAACAAAAAAAGGTGAGAAAGAAATTAACCTACGTGACTTTATTAAAGACATGGCTGTTATTTCACTGGAGGGAAGCTCTTTCAGACTTAATGCGATTTTATCTGCGGGTGGCGAAGCAAATATAAAACCTGATATTGTGGTTTCAAAGATTGAGGAATACCTGGACTCTGGTGAGTTTGAAAGCGTTGATATTCACCGGGTTGAGATATTTTTCGAGAATGATAAAAAAATAGAAAATTTTTGTTGACAAGCAAGGAATTTTGTGTTATCATATTACGGTAACCGCGCGAGAAGGGTTTTAAAAGTCTGATTTTTCAGCACCTCATTTGGCGAGTCTTGGGTAATAGGAGGGATTACGAATATGTACGCGATTATCGAAACTGGCGGAAAACAGTACAAGGTTTCAGAAGGCGATGTTGTTTTCGTTGAAAAGCTTGACGTTGAAGCTGGAAGCACAGTTACAATCGACAAGGTTTTGGTTGTAGAAAAAGACGGTGATTTGAAAGTTGGCGCTCCTTTTGTTGAAGGTGCTACTGTTGAAGCTACTGCTCTCAAAAACGGCAAAGAAAAGAAAATCATCGTTTACAAGTACAAGGCAAAGAAGGGCTACCACAAAAAGCAGGGTCACAGACAGCCTTATACAAAGCTTGAAATCAAGAAGATTAATGGCTAATCGTTTTTTATTGAATAATTTTTAAGAGAGGTGAACACAATGGCTCATAAGAAAGGTGTCGGCAGTACTAAGAACGGCAGAGATTCTGAGTCCAAACGACTTGGCGCGAAAAAAGGTGACGGTCAGCACGTTTTGGCAGGCAACATCCTCGTTAGACAGCGCGGAACAAAAATATACCCCGGAATCAATGTAGGCAAGGGCAGTGATGATACTTTGTTTGCTTTGGTAAACGGTCAGGTTAAGTTCGAAAGAAAAGGTAAGGACAAGAAACAGGTTTCTGTTTACGAAATCGTTCAGTAATTTATGCCAAATAAACAAAAAGTGCACGCCCTGCGTGCACTTTGTTTCTATTCAGAAGAATTTTCAAAGGAGGTATGATGTATGTTTATTGATACAGCCAAAATTTTTATACAAGCAGGCAAAGGCGGCGACGGTGCTGTTACTTTCCATCGCGAAAAATATGTTGCAGCTGGCGGTCCTGACGGCGGTGATGGCGGAAATGGCGGAAACATTGTTGCTATCGCCAGCAAAGATATGAGTACCCTCCTTGATTTTCGTTATAAAAAGAAATACGTGGCTGAAAGCGGCGGAAACGGCCGTGATGGAAGACGAAGCGGAAAAAATGGTGAAAACTTTTTTCTAAAAGTTCCTTGCGGTACGATAATCCGCGACAGCGAGTCAGGAAAGGTTATTTGTGACCTGAAAGATGACGGCGAAAGCTTCGTTATTGCCAAAGGTGGCAGCGGCGGTTGGGGAAATGCAAGATTTGCAACAGCCACACGTCAGACACCAAAGTTTGCAAAAGCGGGACTTCCCGGTGACGAAAGGGAAATAACACTTGAACTTAAACTCATTGCAGATGTTGGTCTTTTAGGCTTTCCAAACGTGGGTAAATCTACGCTTTTGTCAATAGTTAGTGAAGCTCGTCCAAAGATTGCAAACTATCATTTCACAACCCTTATTCCAAATCTTGGTGTAGTTCGTATTGACGGAGGAAAAGGCTTTGTTATGGCTGATATTCCTGGAATTATTGAGGGTGCACACGAGGGTGTTGGTCTTGGTCATGCATTCCTCAGACACGTTGAACGAACAAGGGTTTTGCTTCACGTGGTGGATGTTTCGGGATGTGAGGGTAGAGATCCCATTGAAGATGTGCATACAATCAATGAAGAGCTTATTAAATACAGCGAAAAGTTAGCAGAAAAGCCACAGATTATCATAGCGAATAAAATGGATATTCCGTCTTTTGATGAAAACTTTGAAAAATTCAAGGCACAGATGGAGGATGAAGGATATAAAGTTTTTGCAATATCCGCCGCAACACGAAAAGGCATTGATGATGTTCTTTATTATACATCAAAGCTTCTTGATGAGCTTCCTGCTTGCGATGAAGATGATTATGAATATCTTGACCTTGATGAAGAGAGAAACACAGACAGTATCGAAATCACTATTGAAGATGGTGTGTACATTGTCGAGGGTATGTATGTAAGAAAAATTGTCGGCTCTACAAACTTTGATGATTATGAGTCTCTTCAATATTTTCAGCGTGCGCTTCGCAAAAGCGGAATTATTGATATGCTTGAAGAAAAGGGCATAAAAGAGGGCGATACAGTTCATATGTACGGTGTCGAATTCGACTATATAAAATAAGAATTGAATAAACCAAAAAAATTTGCAAAAATACACTTTACATTGCAAATTTTTTTTGTTATACTGTATTTTGTGGAAATGTTTACAAAATTTACTACATATTGTTGTTAATTTATATACGGAGGTATTTTAGGATATGTGTGCAAAAAGTTACAACGACGACAGCATAGTTGCACTTAAAGGTGCGGACAGAGTTAGAAAGCGTCCGGCTGTTATTTTTGGCTCGGATGGCATAGAGGGCTGTCAGCATTCTGTTTTTGAAATACTTTCAAACTCTATTGATGAGGCGCGTGAGGGATATGGCAGACTTATCACTGTTCGCAGATTTTTGGATAGGTCAGTTGAGGTTGAGGATCAGGGCCGTGGTATTCCAGTAGATTTCAACCAGCGTGAAGAACGTTTCAACTGGGAACTTGTCTTTTGTGAAATGTATGCCGGCGGTAAGTATAAGAACAATTCAGGCGAAAATTATGAATTCAGCCTTGGGCTTAATGGTCTTGGTACTTGTGCTACACAGTACAGCTCAGAATTTATGGATGTTGAGGTTCTTCGTGACGGAAATAAATTCAAGCTTCACTTTGAAAAAGGTGAAAATATCGGGGGCCTCAGCAAAGAACCATTCAAACATCGTCATACTGGTACAAAAATACACTGGAAACCTGATACTGAGGTTTTTACTGATATTGATATTTCTCTTGATTATTATATGGATGTCCTGAAAAAACAGGCAGTTGTGAATTCGGGGGTTAAGTTTGTACTTTACAACGAAACTGCACCGGGTAAGTTTGAAGAGTTTGAGTTTTATTATGACAACGGCATAATTGATTACCTCAAAGAAATTTCTAATGGAAAAGAAAAAACAATGCCTTATTATATTGAAGCAGAACGCGTTGGTCGTGACCGTGAGGATAAAGAAGACTATAAAGTGAAGATGAGTTTTGCTTTTTGCTTTAATAATGATGTGAATGTAATTGAATATTATCACAATTCAAGCTTTCTTGAATATGGAGGCTCACCTGATAAAGCTGTGAAAAATGCTTTTGTTTATGCTATTGACAAATACCTTAAGTCAAGCGGAAAGTATTCAAAAAATGAGTCGAAAATTTTGTTTACTGATGTTGCGGACAGCCTTTGTCTTATAAGCAACTCATTTTCGACTATGACCAGCTATGAAAACCAGACAAAAAAGGCAATTACCAATAAGTTCATTCAGGATTCAATGACAGAGTTCTTAAGGGAACAGCTTGATGTTTATTTTATAGAAAACAAAATGGATGCAGAAAAAATTGCAGACCAGGTGCTTATAAACAAAAGAAGCCGAGAGACCGCAGAAAAAACAAGGACAACCCTGAAAAAGAAGCTTGACGTCAAGATGGATGCGGTTAACCGTGTGAAAAAGTTTGTTGACTGCAGAACAAAGGATGTCCAGCGCCGTGAGGTTTATATCGTGGAGGGTGATTCGGCGCTTGGTTCTTGTAAACTTGGACGTGACAGTGAGTTTCAGGCGATTATGGCAATCCGAGGTAAAATTTTAAACTGTCTGAAAGCTGATTATGACAAGATTTTCAAGAGTGAAATCATTGTGGATTTGCTTAAAGTTCTTGGTTGCGGTGTGGAAATAAACGCAAAACAAAATAAAGAACTTAGTTCCTTTGATATAAATAATTTAAGATGGAATAAAATTATAATTTGTACTGATGCCGATGTTGACGGGTTTCAGATAAGAACGCTTGTGCTTACAATGCTTTATCGTCTTACACCTACGCTTATTGAAGAGGGGTATGTATATATTGCAGAATCTCCCCTTTATGAAATAACAGTAAAGGACAAGACGTATTTTGCTTTTGATGAAAAGGAAAAGACTGACATTCTTTCAAAAATTGGCGATAAGAAATACACCATTCAGCGAAGCAAAGGACTTGGTGAGAACCAGCCTGATATGATGTGGGAAACAACAATGAATCCCGAAACAAGACGTCTTATCAAGGTTATGCCTGAGGATGTGGACAAGACTCGTGAGGTGTTTGAACTTTTGCTTGGTGATAATTTGGCAGGCAGAAAAGAACACATAGCCGAAAACGGCCATAAATATATTGAACTTACGGATGTAATGTAGGAAAGGGGGAAATAAAATGGCTAAAAATCCGATTATTGAATATCAGAATATAACCGATACGCTCCAGAATAATTATATGCCATACGCTATGAGCGTTATTATTTCCCGTGCAATTCCTGAAATTGACGGTTTCAAGCCCTCTCACAGAAAGCTTCTTTATACGATGTACAAAATGGGACTTTTGAACGGTGGACGCACAAAGTCTGCAAACGTGGTAGGACAAACAATGAAGCTAAATCCCCACGGTGATGCGGCTATTTATGAAACGATGGTGCGTCTCACTGAGGGGCATCAGGCGCTTCTTCATCCCCTTGTTGATTCAAAGGGGAATTTTGGTCGTCAGTATTCAAGGGATATGGCATATGCAGCAGCCCGCTATACCGAGGTTAAGCTTTCAAAAATATGCAGCGAAATTTTTGGTGATATTGATAAAGAAACGGTTGATTTGGTTGACAACTATGACGGAACTCTCAAAGAGCCCACGCTCTTGCCTGTTACCTTCCCAAATATTCTGGTAAATCCCAATCAGGGCATTGCAGTTGGTATGGCGTCAAATATTTGCAGTTTCAACCTCTCTGAAATTTGCGAGGCAACAATTAAGCTTATGAAAGATCCCGATGCAGATGTTATGGATGTTTTGCTTGCCCCTGACTTTTCTACGGGCGGTGAGATTTTACTTAACGAGGCGGAAATGCGTGAGATTTACCGAACAGGCAGAGGCTCTTTCAAAATCCGTGCTAAATATGAATATGACAAAAAGGCACACTGTATTGATATAAAAGAAATACCATATACCACAACAGTAGAGGCAATAATTGAAAAGATAATTGAACTTATCAAGGCAGGAAAGTTGAAAGAAGTTTCAGATATTCGTGATGAGACTGACCTTGGTGGTCTTAAAATCACCATTGATGTAAAAAAAGGTACTGACCCCGAAAAACTTATGGCAAAGCTTTTCAAAATGACACCTCTTCAGGACAGTTTTGGGTGTAATTTCAACATTCTGGTTGAGGGTTCCCCCATGGTGCTTGGTGTAACTGATATAATATGTGAGTGGCTCAGGTTTAGGAAGAACTGTATAAAACGTGGTATCAGGTATGACGTAGAAAAGAAAAGTGCAAAACTTCATCTTCTTGAGGGCCTTGAAAAAATTCTTCTTGATATTGATAAGGCAATAAAAATTGTCCGTGAAACAGAGGAAGACGCCCTTGTTGTACCAAACCTCATGTCAGGATTTGGGATTGACGAGGTTCAGGCTGAATTTGTTGCGGAAATCAAACTTAGAAACCTAAATAAAGAGTACATTTTGAAACGTATTGCTGAAATCAAATCGCTTGCTGAAGAAATTGCAGAACTTCGCGATACCCTTGAGAAGAACAAGAAAATTGAAAAGATTATTGAAAAAGAACTCAAGGAAATTTCGAAAAAGTTTGGTACACCAAGGAAAAGCTCTATTGTTTCTGATAGTGAGATTGAGGTTGAGATTGAAGAAAAAATTGATAACTATCCTGTGGTTATTTTCTGCACAAAAGACGGATATCTCAAGAAAATCTCTCACCTGTCACTGAGATTTAGCGGTGAACAAAAGGTGAAAGAAAATGACGAAATAATCAAGTGCGTTGACACAGACAACACAGCAGAAATTTTGGTGTTCTCTACCTCTGGGGAGGTTTACAAAACAAAGGCACACGAAATTCCTGACAGCAAAGCAAGTCTTTTGGGAGAATATCTGCCCAATCTTCTCTCAATGGGTGAGGGTGAAAAGGTTGCAGGAGTGGTTGTTACCAAGGAATATAAGGGAAACATTCTTTTCTGTTTTGAAAATGGTAAAATCGCAAAGATAGATATAAAAGGTTATGAAACAAAACAAAACAGAAAGAAGCTTACAAATGCATATTCTATGGTTTCACCTCTTGTAAAAGTTATGTTTCTACCTGAGGACACAGAACTTGTTGCAATCAGCAATATAGGAAAGGCACTGGTTTTTGATTCAAGTCAGATTGCCCTGAAAACTACAAAAAATTCTCAGGGTGTAAATGTTATGCTTCCCACCAAAAACAGTAAGCTTTCGGATGTACGGCTTATTTCTGAAACGGGAATAAAGGATGTTAAACATTACAGAACAAAAAATATTCCTGCAAAGGGTGCTGTTATAAGACCTGAGGATGCTGAGACACCTCAGCTTACACTTTTTGAATAAAATAAAAGCCTCGCAAAAATATGCGAGGCTTTCGCTTTGGAAAACATATTTTAAACAGCTGTTTCATAAATATTTTCTGAGGTGAAGACTATTGAAATTCAAAGTTCTTTTTGTGAAAAAGTGGACAGCTGTTTTTCTTGGTTTGGCAGTGGTAATGTTTTTTTTGAGCTGTTTTAGTTTTATGTCTGAATTTACTGCGCAAAATGTTTTTTCGGAAGTAAAAACTAAAAAAGTCATACTTATTGACCCTGGACATGGCGGTCGCGATGCCGGAGCTTCTGCAAATGGTGCGGTGGAAAAAGACATCAATCTTGCAGTTTCAAAAATTTTAAAAAAATATATTGAAGATGATGGAAATACCGTCTTTATGACAAGAGAAACAGATACAAATACAGCAGACCCCAATAGGCCCCAAAATGTAACGCAAAAAAAATCGGATATGCGGATGCGAAAGTCAGACATCGAAAAATACAAGGCGGATATTTTTATAAGCATACATATGAATAAGTTTGAACAGTCAAAATACAAGGGAGCACAGGTTTTTTATGATGATGACAATGAAGAAAACCGAGTGCTCGCAGAGTCAATTCAAAATTCTATCAAAGAGATTTTGAAAGATGATAACAAGAGGGTGCCAAAAGCAACAGGTGACAGCATTTTTGTGCTTCGGGATAATAAAATTCCATCTGTTCTCATTGAGTGCGGTTTTTTGTCAAACCCTGAAGAAGCAAGGCTTTTGAACACGCCGGATTATCAGGAAAAGGTTGCTGAGGGCATTTATCTTGGGCTTACCAAGTATATTAACCGTTAATCATTTTGTTAATGTCACGTCGGAGGCGTGACATTATTCTTTTTTCAAGCCTTGATATGTATGATTGTGAAATTCCCAGCATATCTGCCACTTGTTTTTGGGTTTTTTCCTCGCCTGAGCCGTTTATGCCAAAACGGAGATTCATTATTTTCTGTTCCCGTTCAGACAACTTTTGCATGGCAATCATAAGCAGTTCCTTGTCAACCTTGTCCTCAATTCTACGTTGTGTTATGTCATTATCGGTACCTAAAATATCTGATAGCAAAAGCTCGTTTCCGTCCCAGTCTACATTCAGGGGTTCGTCTATTGAAATGCTCATTTTGTTTGAATTGTTTTTTCGAAGATACATAAGGATTTCATTCTCTATGCATCTTGAGGCATAGGTTGCAAGCTTTATGTTTTTGTCTGGACGAAATGTGTTTATTGCTTTTATAAGTCCGATAGTGCCGATTGAAATAAGGTCTTCAACGCCTATGCCTGTGCTTTCAAATTTTTTTGCAATATACACTACAAGGCGGAGATTATGTTCAATAAGTCGTGCTTTTGTGCTTTCTGTATCAACAGAAAGACGGAGATTTTCAATCAGATTATCTTCGTCCTCTGCGGAAAGTGGCGGAGGAAGAGTCTCAGCACCGCCTATATAAAGGACGGACTTTTTTTCTCTTATGAAAGAGAAAATTTTTGCAATAAGAAGTTTAAAATCGGGGTGTTTCAGCTTCATTTTCTTTCCTTTCTGCTTGGGATTTACAAGCGTGTTCATTATTATAAAAATCAAAAATTTGAGGGTTCAAAATTCCTGAAAACCCTGACTTTTTCTCAAAATCAATGGTGGAGATGGCTATTATTACTTTTTTTATTTCTCTGCCTTCAAATAAAATTTTATCAGGAATAATGCCATACATAATCTCAAGACGTGTATCAAGGGTTGAAAAAGGCAAAGCACGGAGTTTTGTTTCGTATTCCGATGGAATTTTGTTTTTCTTGATTGCAGAGAGCAAAGCTTTTGGAAAAAGCTGTTTCGCATATTTTGGTGAAAGTATTATCGCGGGAAATCCACTTATGGGATCACAAAGAGTACATCCGGTGTCACAAAGTGCTTTGAAAGACACGGTTCTGTTTTCGAAAGAGACGGTTATGTCAACCTGTTTTCTGGACGTAACTATATTTTCCTTTTTTATAAAAGAAATTGCATATATAACGAGATATGCAAGAATTATTGAAAAAATAAGGGTCTTTGAGCTTATATCAAAATAAATTTCGCCGTTTGAAACGAAAGTGTTCATTGCAGTTCCAAAGTCGGTGGCAAAAATCAGGAAAAAAATAATCCCGCCAAAAATCAGGTTAGAAGCGAAAAACATAAGGGTATTTTTAAAAAGTGCTTTTAGTGTACTTGCCGGAAATGCTATCCAAACTGAAAAAAACAGAAAAACAGCTTTAAAAACTATTGAATATAAAAAAGAAATTTGCGGGAAAAACATAACTGTGGAATAAAAGGCAGACAGAGATGAACCCAGTGCAATGCGCCATAAACATAAGCTTTTTTTTATTAAAAATGCCGTTCCCAAAAGAACAAGAGTGTCCATAAAGAAATTCATCAGAAACAGCATATCAATATACACGATTGGCTTCACAATTTAAGTCCTTTCTTTGATTTCTTGAAATTATTATACTTCACAAGCATAAAATTTTTTGTCGTATTTGGGTGAGTCCCAAAGCTCGCAAAAAGAAACTTTAAATTACAAAATTCAATATTGAAATATATAAAAAAATGTGGTAAAATACAAATAATAAACTTGATAGGGGTGCTTTATATGAAAAACATTACTTTTGATTACAATGCTGCGCTTGGCTTTTTTTCAGAAGAAGAAATTTCTAACATAAAAGGACAGGTTAAGGATGCGCATGAGACTTTACATTCAAAAACCGGTGCAGGAAATGATTTTTTGGGTTGGGTGAATCTTCCAAAAGATTACGATAAGGAAGAATTCGCGAGAATAAAGGATGCGGCCCGCCGAATCAGAGAAAACTCTGATGTTTTGGTTGTTATCGGTATTGGTGGCTCATATCTTGGCGCAAAGGCTGCTATTGATTTTCTTACAGGACCATTTTTCAACTACACTGCTGACACGCAGATTTTGTTTGCGGGAAACAGCATAAGTCCAAATTATTTGAAAGGACTTCTTAAAACTATTGAGGGTAAGGATGTTTCAGTAAATATCATTTCGAAGTCTGGAACAACCACTGAACCTGCCATTGCTTTCAGAATTTTTAAGGAATATCTTGAAAACAAATACGGCAAAGAAGAGGCAAGAAAAAGAATTTTTGCAACCACTGATAAGGAAAAGGGTGCCCTCAAAAACCTTGCTGACAAGGAAGGATATGAAACTTTTGTTGTGCCCGATGATGTAGGTGGAAGATATTCGGTTCTCACCGCAGTAGGACTTCTTCCCATCGCTGTTTGCGGTGCTGATATTGACCAGCTTATGAATGGTGCAAAGGATACGTGTGAGCTTTATTCAAATGACGATGTTGAAGAAAATGATTGCTATAAATATGCGGCAATAAGAAACATTCTTTACCGTAAGGGCAAAACGGTGGAGATGCTTGTGAATTACGAGCCTGAACTTCAGTATTTTATCGAGTGGTGGAAACAGCTCTTTGGGGAGAGTGAGGGTAAGGATAAAAAGGGAATTTTCCCGTCAGGCGCAAGCTTTTCAACAGACCTTCATTCAATGGGACAGTATATTCAGGATGGTCTCAGAAATCTTTTTGAGACAGTGCTTTACGTTGAAAATACTAAAGAAGACATTGTTATAGGTACTGATGCCGAAAATGTTGACGGACTCAATTTCCTAAGCGGAAAAACTGTTGATTTTGTTAATAAAAAAGCGTTTGAGGGTACACTTCTTGCTCATACAGACGGCGGCGTTCCCAATCTCGTAATAAAGCTTAAGGCGCTTGATGAATATACTTTGGGTCAGCTTTTCTATTTCTTTGAAAAGGCCTGTGGCATAAGTGGATATATGCTGGGAGTTAATCCGTTCAATCAGCCAGGGGTTGAAAGCTACAAGAAGAATATGTTTGCTCTCCTTGGAAAGCCCGGCTTTGAGGCTGAAAAAGAAGCTCTCGAAAAAAGATTGAAATAATTCAAAAAAACTATTGTTTATTTTGGAAAAGTATGATATAATTACTATAAGAAAAAAAATACACTATACGTGTATGAATATAAAGAAGGGCGGTATTGCTATGATTAAAATTCACATTGGCCTTAAAGGCAGCGGAAAAACCAAAAAACTTATTGATGATGTAAACGGTGCAATCTCCTTGGAAAAAGGAAACGTTGTTTGCATTACTGAGGGAAATCGCCTGATGCATGATATTGACAGAAATGCCAGAATGATAAACACAGAACAGTTTGACATAAAGAACTTTGATATGTTTGCAGGTCTTCTTTGCGGAATTATTGCACAGGACTTTGACGTTACACACATTTTCATTGACAGTGTATTCAAGAGTGTTCCCAGTGCATCTATGACAAACATTGATGAACTTGTTGCTACAATCGAAAAGCTTGAAGCACAGTTTGGCACATCATTTACTCTTATGGTAAGTGCAGATGCCGCTGAAGCAACAGACCTTGTTAAGAAATACATTGCATAGCAATTATTGATTTTTAGAATCTGAGGGGAGCAGCCGGTTTGATTGCTGAAATCGGCTTTGCTCCTTTCTGTGTTTAAATATATCAGAATTAACAAAAGAAAGGTTATGGAAAATTATGCAGTATATAAGCACACGAAACAGCGATATAAAGGTTAAATCTGCTACTGCCATAAAGAAAGGCTTGTCAGACGAAGGCGGACTTTTTGTTCCTGAGCAGATTCCTAAAATTGACCTTGAGGACATTAAGAAACTGGTCAAGAAAAGTTATAACGAAAGGGCGGTTTTCGTCCTCAAAAAGTATCTTACTGATTTTTTGGTTAAGGAACTTCGCGAATGTGCCGAAAACGCTTACGGCGGAGGAAAGTTTTCTACCGAAAATCCTGCACCTGTGGTGAATGTAGGCGGAAAATATAATATTCTTGAACTTTGGCATGGTCCCACTTGCGCTTTCAAGGATATGGCACTTCAGATTTTGCCCCATTTCCTTACAAAATCTATGCAGAAAACCGGTGAAGACAAGACGGTTGTTATTCTTGTTGCGACATCTGGTGATACGGGAAAGGCTGCACTTGAAGGTTTTAAGGATGTTAATGGTACAAAAATTGTTGTTTTCTATCCCAGCGAGGGTGTAAGTAATATTCAAAAGCTTCAAATGATTACTCAGGAAGGTAAAAACGTGTTTGTCTCAGGAATCAAAGGTAACTTTGATGATGCACAGTCTGGTGTGAAGACTATTTTCACTGACAAAGAAGCAAATGCTGACTTCCTCAAAAAAGGCTTTACCTTGTCCTCGGCGAACTCAATAAACTGGGGCAGACTTGTACCACAAATTATTTATTACATTTCGGCTTACTGTGATATGTTGGCATCTGGCGAAGTTGCCCTTGGTGATAAAATAAACATCTGTGTGCCTACAGGAAACTTTGGAAACATCCTTGCGGCTTATTACGCTAAACGTATGGGACTTCCGGTGAACAAGCTTATCTGTGCATCAAACAAGAATAATGTACTCACTGATTTTATAAGAAGTGGTGAATATAACAAAAACCGCAATTTCCATACTACCATTTCACCGTCTATGGATATTCTTATTTCCAGCAATCTTGAAAGACTTCTTTTTGACCTTTCAGGAAATGATGACAAAAAGGTAAGCAAGTGGATGGCAGACCTCAAAGAAAAAGGTGAATACAAGGTTTCAGCAGATGTAAAGAAAAAGGTTTCTGAGCTCTTTTGGGCAGGCTGTTGTGATGATTATTTCACAAAAGAACGTATTTACAAGACTTATACAGAATTTGGTTATACAGTTGACACACATACCGCGGTTGCTATCGATGTCTATGAGCAGTATAGGGAAGAAACAAAGGATTTGACACCAACAGTTATTGCGTCGACAGCAAGCCCGTTCAAGTTCAACCAAAGCGTTCTTTCGGCACTTGGTAAGGACAAAGAAACTGTGGATAAAGACGATTTTGAGCTTCTTGATGTTTTGGCGGCTGTATCCAAAATGGAAATCCCTGCTTCTTTGGGTACACTTAAAACCAAAAAGAAGAGATTTGAAAATGTATGTGAAAAAAGTGAACTTTTGATGACAGTAAACAGATTTTTGAATAAGAAATAACTTTTGATACGGCTCACTTTGTGGGCCGTATTCCACGAAAACGGAGGTGATGCTTTGTGGCTATTTTCGCTTTAGGAGATTTGCATTTGTCTTTTGGAACAGACAAGCCTATGGATGTTTTTGGAAACAAGTGGGAGAACTATACCGAAAAGATTTATGAAGGCTGGCAAAGCGTTGTCTCGGATGAAGATTTGGTTATTATCCCTGGTGATGTGTCCTGGGCGACTTATCTTGAAGACGCCGTGCGAGATTTTGAGTTTATTCAGGGGCTTAACGGCAAAAAAGTGATTATCAAAGGAAATCATGATTACTGGTGGACAACCCTCAAAAAGATGGAGGAGTTTTTGGACGAAAACCAATTTGATTCAATAAAAATACTTAATAATACAGCAATCGCCTTTGAAGATGTAGCAATTTGTGGTACGCGAGGTTGGTCAATTCAAGATAATAATGACGAAAGTGATGAAAAAATAATTGACAGGGAAAAGAAAAGACTGGTGCTTGCTCTTGAAGAAGCGGTTAAACTCAAAAAAGAACGGCTGATAGTTGGCATTCATTATCCGCCCTTCAATTACGCCGGACAGGAAAATGGTTTTCTTGAAATAATGCGGAATTATGATGTGGATACTTGCGTATATGGACATTTACATTCTTTTGCCCACAAGAATGCAGTGGAAGGTGATTTAGGGGGCGTGAGTCTCCACCTTGTAGCAGGTGATTTTGTGGATTTTAAGCCGGTTTTGATTGGGTAAAATAAAAATCTTCATTATAATGCATAAAAAAATTTTGTTTAAAGGCGAAAAAAATATTAAAATGCCTATTGTCAAGAGGAAATTCTTGTGCTATAATATTGTGTGTTTAATGACTAACATAGGCAGAATATGCCTTTAATAGTTTCAGAGAGGAATGTTGAAATGAGTACAGTAGAAAAAAAAGAAAAGAATGTTGTGAATTTTGAATTTTCAGTCTGCGGTGAAGAATTCAGAGCTGCTATTGAAAAAGCTTACAAGAAGAATGTGGGCAAAATCAATATTCAGGGTTTCAGACGTGGCAAAGCACCCCGTCAGATTATCGAAAGATATTATGGCAGTGAGGTTTTCTTTGAAGATGCTGTCAACATCGTTCTTCCGGATGCATATGATAAAGCAATCGATGAACAGAATATTGAAGCAGTTGCTCAGCCTGAAATCGATGTAAAAGAGATTTCAAGAGAAAACGGCGTTGTTTTCACAGCAAAAGTTGCTGTTAAACCTGAATTTGAGCTTGGTCAGTACAAGGGCGTTGAGGTTTCAAAGGTTACACACAGAACAACCGAAAAAGAAATCAACGGCGAGATTGAGAAAATTCGCGAAAGAAATGCAAGACTTGTTACTGTTGAAGACAGAAGCGCAGAGCTTGGCGACACAGCAAACATTGATTTTGAAGGCTTCGCTGATGGAGTTGCTTTTGAAGGCGGCAAAGGTGAAAACTTTGACTTAAAGCTTGGTTCAGGTCAGTTTATTCCCGGCTTTGAAGAACAGCTTGTAGGAAAGAACACAGGCGACGAGGTTGATGTAAATGTTACATTCCCTAAGGAATATCAC
The DNA here is from genome assembly GCA_045580025.1 of Clostridia bacterium. Lineage (GTDB taxonomy): Bacteria > Bacillota > Clostridia > Monoglobales > Monoglobaceae > SIG440. Next base: position 34,802 of record JAZNNB010000029.1, on the reverse strand, counting down.
GCAGAAAACCTCAAAGGCAAGGATGCTCTCTTTAAGGTGAAAATCAACAGCATCAAAACACAGGAACTTCCTGAACTTGACGATGAGTTTGCGAAAGATGTCAGCGAATTTGATACTTTTGAAGAATTCAAGGCTGATATGACAAAGAAGCTCAAAGAAAAGAACAAAGCAAAGTCAAAGCAGGAATTGGAAAACAAAATAGTGGAAACAATATGCAATAATACAGAAATTGATATTCCTGAAGCTATGTTTGAAACAGCAGTTAACAACCAAATTCGTGAATTTGCTATGCAGCTTCAGTATCAGGGTATGAACATCGAACAGTATGCTCAGTACACAGGTATCACCCTTGATGCTATGAAAGCTCAGATAAGACCTGATGCAGAAAAGAGAGTTAAGACTTCATTAGTTCTTGAAAAAATTGCAAAGGTTGAAAACATTGAGGTTTCTGACAAGGAAATCGAAAAAGAGCTTGAGAAAATGGCAGAACAGAGCAAAATGTCTGTTGAGGACATCAAAAAGTATGTTAACGTTGACGACATCAAAGACAGCAAGATTGTTGAAAAGACTATTGATTTTGTTGTTAAGAATGCAACAGTTAAATAATAACGCTTCAAATATAGAGCAAAGGTTAATCATTTCGGTTAACCTTGCTTGCGTTTTGGGGCAAATGTCGAAATTTCAAGAAAATTGGAGGAAAAACAAATGAATAACAGCTTGATACCATATGTAATTGAACAAACAAGCAGAGGCGAAAGGTCTTATGACATATTTTCACGTCTTTTAAAAGACAGAATAATCTTTTTGTCAGACGAAGTGAATGACGCAACAGCAAGTTTGGTTGTTGCACAGCTTTTATTCCTTGACAGTGAAGACCCTGACAAAGATATAAACCTTTATATCAACAGTCCTGGAGGCTCTATCACTGCAGGTATGGCTATTTATGATACAATGAAATACACAAAGGCAGATGTTTCTACTATATGTGTGGGTATGGCGGCGTCAATGGGTGCATTTTTGCTTTCAGCAGGAGCAAAGGGTAAAAGGTTTGCTCTTCCAAACAGTGAGATTATGATACATCAGCCCCTTGGCGGAGCTCAGGGTCAGGCAACTGATATTCAAATTCATGCAGAACGTATCATAAAAATGAAAGATAAGCTCAACCGTATGCTCTCAGAGCACACAGGTCAGCCCCTTGACATTATCCAAAGAGATACCGAACGCGACAACTTTATGTCGGCGGAAGAAGCTTTAAAATACGGTCTTATTGACAAAATCGTGGAAAAGAGATAAGTTATTTTTTCTAGAAGGAGACAGAATATGTCCAATAATAATGATATAAGACAGCTTCGCTGTTCTTTTTGCGGTAAAACTGAAGATCAGGTAAAAAAACTCATTGAGGGACCGGGCGTGTATATTTGCAACGAATGTGTTGATTTGTGTTTTGAAATTGTTGAAGATGAGTTTGATGATGTGAACTATGCTTCCGAAGAAACAGAAGCGGGTGAACTTCCAAAGCCCAAAGAAATCAAGGCATTTCTTGACGATTATATCGTTGGTCAGGATGCGGCAAAAAGAGCACTTTCTGTTGCTATTTACAACCATTATAAAAGAATAGGCTATAACGGACAAAATGATGATATCGAACTTCAAAAGAGCAACATCCTGCTTCTTGGACCAACCGGTGTGGGAAAGACCTTTATTGCCCAGACGCTGGCCAAGATGATGAATGTTCCATTTGTAATTGCGGATGCGACATCCCTTACTGAAGCTGGATATGTGGGCGAGGATGTTGAAAACATCCTCTTAAAGCTCATTCAGGCTGCGGACTATGATATCCAAAAGGCTGAAAAAGGAATTATTTATATTGATGAAATTGACAAGATTTCAAGAAAGTCCGAAAATCCCTCTATTACCCGTGATGTAAGCGGCGAGGGCGTTCAGCAGACTCTTCTTAAAATTCTTGAGGGAACTGTTGCATCAGTGCCACCTACTGGCGGAAGAAAGCATCCCCATCAGGAGTTTATTCAGATTGATACCACAAACATTTTGTTCATTTGCGGTGGTGCATTTGAGGGAATTGACAAAATTATCGAAAGCCGTATAAACACTTGTTCCCTTGGCTTTGGCGCAAAGGTTGAGAGCAAGAATGAGAAAAATCGCGGCGATATTCTTAAAAATCTTATTCCTGATGATTTGCTGAAATTTGGTCTTATCCCTGAATTTATCGGTCGTGTTCCTGTTATTACAACTCTTGAATCTCTTGATAAAGATGCGCTCAAGATGATACTTACAGAGCCGAAAAATGCTCTCGTAAAGCAGTACAAAAAGCTTTTTGAAATGGACAATGTTGAACTTGAATTTCTTGATGAAGCAGTAGATGCCGTTGCTGAAAAGGCAATAAAGCGAAATACCGGTGCAAGAGGTCTTCGTACAATTCTTGAGGATATAATGCAAGATATTATGTTTGAGATACCGTCGGATTCTGCAATTAAAAAGGTAACCGTGACCAGCGAATGTGTTACAGAAAAAGCGACACCTATTATCGATCGTGAAGAACGTAAGGTGGTAAAAAAAACACGGACACAAACTGTTGTTGCTGATGATAAATCTGCGTGTTAATTTTCGCGGAAAGGATGAAATGTATGAAAAAAGTTAGAACTTTGATAATTGCATTTGTTTGTGTTTCTTTGCTTTCGGCTTGCGGAACAAAAAACAAACCAGTACAAAACAATGAGAATTCAAATGTTGAAAACAATGTTCTCGAGCAAAAGGTTGTTTTGACACAAAAGCTTCCACAGGAGATTTCAAACTGGCATGAGGTTACCAGATACACAGGAGACACAGACGGTGACGGAAGTGATGAAAATGTTGTTCTGCTTACCTCAGCAGAGTATGACGAGGACGGTGAATTTTTCTGGAATGATGGTCAGAACTGGGCTTTGTTTGTTGAAGACCGTGGTGAGAATTATCTTCTGCTCAATGAATATCTAAATGCCGGCAGTGTATATTTTGAAGTGCTCGATTTTTATATGGAAAAAGGTGCACAACCACAGATAAACGTTATTGTGTCTACAACATCAGGCTTCTCTCTTACAAGTTATGCCTTTTTAAAGGAGAAAAATGGCTATGTTGTTATTCCTCAGTATGACTCGGGGACCACAACTGTTGCAGGAACAAACAGACGTTTTTCATCAATTCCTGAATATTAAACTTACGATTTAAAAACCGCCAAGGTGATGAATGCCTATGGCGGTTTTTTTGTATTTAGATTACACACAAAAGTGCTGGCTTCACATAGTATATAATATAAAATTCATATATGTGGAGGAAGTAATAATGAAAAATTCCACGAAAACAAAGAAAATACTATTTATCGGGGGAGACCTCCGTCAAATAAGAGCAATAAATGAAGCATCAAGACTTGGAAATCAGGTGTATGCTCTGGGACTTAGCGGAGCTTTCAAACAAAGGCTTTGTGAAGATATCAGAATAATAGACGATTTTTCTGAAAGTGATGATACATATCATGCTGTTGTATTGCCGCTTCCATATACCACTGATGGAAAGTTCCTGAATACGCCTTTGTATGATGAAAAAATTACGCTTACTGATGTGTTTGACAATATTTCACCGCAAAGCAAAATTCTTGCAGGAAAATGCGATGCAAAAATAAAAACAATGGCTGAAACTTATGAAATGAGCCTTGTTGATTATTCCTGCCGTGAAGAGCTTGCTATGCTCAATGCGGTTCCGACAGCAGAGGGCGCAATACAGATTGCTATGGAGGAGACGCCTTTCACTTTACATGGTTCAAAATGCCTTGTTGTCGGCTCGGGCAGAATAGGAAAAGTTCTTGCAAAAATGCTTTCTGGGATAGGTGCAAAGGTTATCGTTTCAGCGAGAAAAAACAGAGATTTGGCTTATGGGCACGCTATGGGGTTTGAAACAATCGCAAACTCAAAGCTCTCTGAAATAATGAATGATGTTGATGTTATTTTCAACACAGTACCAAGTCTTATTCTGGACTTTGACCTGCTTTCAAAAATTAGCAAAAAAACTTTGATAATTGATTTGGCATCAAAACCCGGAGGCGTAGATTTTGACGAAGCAAGACGTCGGGGAATAAAGGTAATATGGGCATTGTCTCTCCCTGGGAAGGTGGCACCCAATACAGCAGGTGATATTATATGCAGTACAATATTCAATATACTGGAGGAAATGGAGATGAATGGATGAAACCCGAAAACAAAACGGTTGGATTTGCTATAACCGGTTCGTTTTGTACGTTTAAAAAGGTCTTTCCTCAAATTGAAAAGCTTGTTGATTTGGGAGCTACTGTTATCCCAATTATGTCAGAAACAAGTTATACCACAGATACAAGGTTTGGAAAGGCGGAGGAACATATAAGAAAACTTGAAGAAATAACTGGTGAAAAAGTGATAGCAAGTATTAGGGATGCAGAGCCCATTGGTCCAAAAGAAATGCTGGATATACTTGTTGTAGCGCCTTGTACTGGCAATTCTTTAGCAAAAATTGCCACAGGTATAGCAGATTCATCGGTGACTTTGGCTGTAAAAGCCCATCTTCGCAATAAAAGACCTGTGGTGATTGCGGTTTCTACCAATGATGGACTTGGAAACAATGCGAAAAATATAGGAACTTTATCAAATATGAAAAATATTTATCTTGTTCCCTTTGGACAGGATGATTTTAAAAATAAAGAAAATTCTTTGGTTGCTGATATGGAGCAGATTGTTCCGACAATAGAATTTGCACTTGACGGAATACAACTTCAACCGATAATCTGCACCTATGAATGAGGAACTCCCCTCGGTTTTTGAGGGGATTTTCTTATGGACAAAATCGAAAAAGTGTGATAATATGATAAAAAATGTTGTTAAATAGGAGATTTTGAGGTGAAATACAGAAATTCAATTAAATTTTTTACAGCTGTTTTGGCACTGATGGTGCTTTTTTCTGGCTGCCAGAAAACCACTGAGGAAACAGGTGCAGATTCCCTTACAGAGATAAACGAAGAAATTTCTATATTTGCCTTAGGGGACAATCTTTTGCATATGCCGGTTATTAACAGCGGAAAAAAAGATGACGGAAGCTATGATTTTTCACCGATTTTTGAAAAGTTGCAGCCAGCAATTCGTGAGGCTGATATTGCAGTTATCGGGCAGGAAACTGTTTTTGGCGGAAAGGAATTGGGTTATTCAGGATATCCTCTTTTTAATTCGCCCTCCGATATGGGGAAAACTTTGGTGAATGAGGGCTTTGATGTTGTCCTTCATGCGTCAAATCATGTTATGGACAAGCTGGGCAGAGGCATTGAAAATACTCTTGCTTTCTGGAACGAATATCCGGAGATTATTGTACTTGGAATAAATGAAAGCGAAATGGATCAAAACACTATTGATATAATAGAAGAAAAAGGTGCAAAAATTGCTCTTCTTAATTATACATACGGAACGAATGGGATACCGCTCCCTGTGGGCAAGGAATATCTTGTGAATTTGATTGATGAAGAAAAGATAAATTCTGACTGTCGTTATGCAGAAGACAATGCAGATTTTACTGTGGTGTTTATACATTGGGGAACCGAGTATGCAAGCTATCCGGATGAATTTCAAAAAAATCTAGCTCAAAAAATGTGTGATTGGGGCGTTGATTTGATAATTGGTTCTCACCCCCATGTAATTCAGCCGGTGGAGTGGCTAAAAAGTGAAAACGGAAACGAAATGCTGATCTTTTATTCTTTGGGCAATTTTGTTTCTAGACAAAAAGAAGTTCGCAATCTTCTTGGGGGGATAGCGGAAGTAACATTGACGTACAATGGAGAGAAAGTTAGCATCGGGAATTATTCCTTTGTTCCCATCGTGACACATTACAACACTGATTATAATCGCTTTTTTGTTTACAGGCTCTCGGAATACAATGATGGAATGGGTGCTATGCACGGGGTTGTGCCTCATGATGGCGCAGTAACGGTAAAACGCTTTAAAGATATTGTCGAGACAACGTTTGACGGATACGATAAGTCAATAATTAAATATTAAAATTGATTTAAATAAAAACCCCTTGAAACATCACGTTTCAAGGGGTTTCTCTGTATATTCATTTATAAGTATTTTGTGACCTCTTTTACAAGTCCTAAAACAGAAACTCTTGAGGTATCTGAATTTTCAAAACGGCGGGCAGGGTAGTAAGGGTTTATGGATTCAAGCTCAATCCAGTTGCTTCCAATGTTAAGCTTTTTAACAAATGCCTCGTCGCCATCAACAGTAACCACGGCGATTGCTCCGCTTTCTACCGAAGATTGAAGCCTTACAAGAATTTGGCTTCCGTCGTCAATCAGCGGTGACATGCTGTCGCCTGAAACGTTCACCCTAATATATTTTTCGGGGTTTGCACCATAAGGGAGAAAGGTGGGAACAAAATCATCAGGAGTTGTGTCTGCTAAGCGCCCAAAGCCTGCAGAAACGCTGTTGTAGACGGGAATTTGATATACATTATCCTGAGGTTGTGTGGAATTGTCGATTTCGGCGTTGGGAACATCGGTCCTTCCTAGCAAATAATCAGAAGAAACATCCAAGAGCTCAGTAAGGTTTGTAATAACGCTTACCAGGGGTTCTTGCTTATTGTTTTCATATTTCGAAAGAGTTCCCTTGCTCAAACCGCCATCAAAACGCCGGTTGTATTTGAAAGCAAGCTCCTCAAGGGTAAGACCTTTAGCTTTTCTACATTCTTTAAGCTTATCTCCCAAATTATACATTTTATCACCCGTTTTCTGAAAAAATTTTTTTTACACTAATAATATAACATACATTTTTTTAAAAAGCAAGAAAAAGTTTCGAATTTATAAAAAAAGTTTAAAAAAATTTAAAAAAGTTATTGACAACGAAACAAAAGTGTGCTATTATTTAGAAAAGTTACAGAAAACGAAACAAAAAGTTTCGAAAAAGGAGATGCTTTTATGACAAAAGTAAAATTTAATGGTAAAAAGTTTTTCAGATTTATGTTTTTTATTTCAATACTTTTTGTTGGTGCTTTTGCAGAAAACGGAAACATCACAGGAGCGCTTGTTCTTGCGATGCTCATATAGTGTTTATTGTGTTTAGGAAATTTATGTAATCTTCTCTGGTCATTGGGTGTATGCAAGGATATTCCAAGGATAGTTTTTGCACTATTTCAAAAGTTTTGTCCTGTGAACCAAGGTCTACGATATATAATTCTTCCGGTGGTAGAAAGGGTATCTTTTGATTGAAATTGATTTGACGAATGAAGTTTCTCAAGAAATATTCGATGGTATTTTCGCTGTCCTTGGTGGAAAGGACGATTTTTACAGGTGTTTGATAATAAAATGAACACTGTATTGAACAAGCGATTTTTAAGATTATACACAAAACAACAGATAATATTGTTATGAAAATTAAAAATAAACCAATCTCCATAATTTGACCTCCTTTTGTTTTGAGTATATGCGTTTTTGGGTGTTTGGTTACAAGAAGAAGAGAGAACAAATATGAAAACGAGGATAAAATGCCTCCCTATACGGCAAAAGTTTTTGTGTCGTTTTTGTGGAGGTGTTTTTTTGTTTATCGGTGTCGAAAAATCTTTTTTAAAAACAGTTGACGTGAGGAATAAAAAAAGTTATAATACTAAATAGGATATTATGTTGTTTTTTGGAGGTATTTGATATGTTGGCAAGAAAACTGAGAAGTCGTTTATTCGGGTTCAAAAAGAAAGATGTATACGCGTTTATTGAAGAAATGGACGCAAAAGCTGGGGAAAGACTCAGTGAAAAGGACAAGGAGATAGAATCTCTTAAAGCAAAGGTTGCTGAACTTGAGGCAAATCGCGATGCTGTTGTCAGCGTTCTCCAACTTGCTGAAAAACATGCAAAAGAAATTGTTGAAGAGGCCAAGAAAACTGCTGAAATTATGCGCAAAGAGGCAGAACAGGAAATTCAGGAGAAAAAGGGCATTGTCAACCGAGAGATAGAAATCAAGCGCAAGGCGATAAAAACCTATTATGCAAACGAAAACAAAAAGATTGACCAGATAAAAGGTGAAGTTGAACGTATGAGACGGGCATCTCTTGATGCTATTGAAAATTTCGAACGTCAGCTTCGTGAGGTTGAACGTATGACTTACAACAGCGGAAATTACATAAGTTCCGCTATGAACTATGCACAGAGCAATGCAAGTCTCGAAACGTTTGATGATGTAGACCGAGAAATACCTGTCCGAATTGTTACATCACTTGGCGAATAACAAATTTCTGTACTTTCAAAAAATATCGTTTCACAAATATAAAAACCTGCACATAATATAAATTATAGATACAGATTACAGTATCTTTAAAATGCGCTTATCCGGTTCCGCTGATAAGCGTTATTTTCAGTAAAGTTGCGGAAAGAAAGGCGATGAAATACAGTGAATGTATACCTTGACAACAGCTCAACAACACGGTCTTTCAAAGAGTGTGCAGAGCTTGTGTCGGACGTTATGTATAATTCTTTCGGCAATCCATCTTCATTGCACAGAAAAGGTATCGAAGCGGAAAAACTTATAAAGACAGCTCGTATTCAGATTGCACAGACTTTGAAGGTTGAGCCGGATAGTATATATTTTACTTCCGGTGGTACTGAGGCTGACAATCTTGCTATCTTAGGTGCAGCAAGAGCTGGCCGTGGAAAGCACATCCTGAGCACATCTATCGAGCATCCTGCGGTGCTTAATACCCTCAAATATCTTGAAAAAAGAGGATATACTGTTGACCTAATTCCAGTTTCGAAAAAAGGCGTGGTTGATATTGACCGCCTGTCAAAAATGATAAGGAAGGACACTGTTTTGGTTTCGTGTATGTATGTTAATAATGAAATCGGGACCGTGCAACCGGTAGAAAAAATTGGGAAAATTATAAAGGCGCAAAATCCGAATACTCTGTTTCACATTGATGCGGTTCAGGCTTATGGGAAGTTTCCTTTTTCAGCGGCTCAGCTTGAGGCGGATTTTATAACTCTCAGCAGTCACAAAATTCACGGACCCAAAGGTGTTGGGGCTTTGTATATTAAGAACAAAAACAGGCTTGTCCCTATTATTTATGGGGGAGGTCAGCAAGGGAATATAAGACCGGGCACTGAAAACGTTCCCGGAATTGCCGGCTTTGGCCTTGCTGCAAAGATGTCATTTGATTCTATTGCGGAAAAAGCGGCGAAAATGGAAAAACTGAAAAACAGACTTAAAGACGGGCTTAAATCACATCTGGATGATATTATTATAAACACTCCTGAGGAAATTTCGGCACCGCATATTCTGAATGTTTCTTTTGGAAATGTAAAGTCAGAAGTGCTTCTTCATTCGCTTGAAGCAGACGGTGTTTATGTTTCGTCAGGGTCTGCTTGTTCAAGTCACAAAAAAGGTCCGAGTTATGTTCTTACTGCCATAGGAACTGACAAAAAAATGATTGACGGAAGCATCAGGTTCAGCTTGTCGGAATTTACCACTGCTGAAGAAATTGATTATGCTGTAGAATGTACCGTAAAACACGTAAAACTCATTAGAAAGCTTTTGAAAAGATAGAAAATCTTTTCAGGATTGGAGAAATTTATGCAAAAGATAGATTTGATACTTTTAAAATATGGCGAGATTGCTCTTAAGGGGCTCAACAAGCCCCTTTTTGAGGCAAAGCTTGTGGACAACATCAAAAGCCGTCTTGAAAAAATCGGCAAGTTCGGTGTGAGGAAATCTCAATCTACCATCTATGTTGAACCCCTTGAAAGCGGTGTCGATATGGATGAGGCACTGAAATCTTTGAGTAAGGTTTTTGGTATTGTCAATATTTGCCCCGTTATGAAATGTGAAAAGGATATTGACAGCATTGGCAAGGCGGCTGTTGAATGCGTAAGACCGCTGTTTTCCAAAGGGAAAACTTTTAAGGTTGAAGCAAAACGCGAGGATAAAAATTTTCCTATGAAATCCCCTGAGATATGCAGGGTTATTGGCGGAAAAATCCTTGAAGCAATAGACGGAATTTCTGTTGATGTGCACAATCCTGACATAACAGTTAATGTTGAAGTTAGACAGGATGGATTAGTTTATACGAGAAAGATAAAGGGCGCAGGCGGTATGCCGGTGGGCACAAACGGAAAAGCCACAATTCTTTTATCCGGTGGTATAGATAGTCCTGTGGCAGGGTATATGATTTCAAAACGTGGTGTTGCACTTGAGGCTGTTCATTTTCACAGTCATCCTTATACCAGTGATCGTGCAAAAGAAAAGGTTATTGACCTTGCAAAGCAAATGTCGGCTTATTGCGGAAAAATCAAGCTCCATATTGTACCTTTCACAAAAATTCAGCTTGATATAATTGAAAAGTGTCCCGAAAATTATCTTACTGTTATAATGAGAAGACTTATGATGCGTATTGCAGAAAAAATTTCTGCGAAAGAAGGTTCGGCAGCGCTCGTCACTGGCGAAAGCATTGGGCAGGTTGCAAGTCAGACAATGGAGAGCCTTGTTTGTACAGATAATGCTGTATCTCAGCCGGTTTTCAGACCACTTATTGGTATGGACAAGGAGGAAATTGTTACCATATCAAAGAAAATAGGTACTTATGAGACATCTATTTTGCCCTATGAGGATTGTTGTACCATTTTTGTTCCCAAGCACCCAAAGACAAAGCCTGTGCTTTCGGAAATAATTGAGGCGGAAAAGGCACTTGGTGATATTGAAGTAGCACTTTTGGAAGCTATTGAGCAGGAAGAAATTCTGGTGATAAAATAATGAGAAATATAGAAACTATTGTTTGTGAATTACTCCTTGAACGAAAAATGAAAGTTTCAACAGCAGAAAGTTGCACTGGAGGGCTTATTTCAAAGAAAATAACGTCTGTGTCAGGGTCCTCAGGGTGTTTTGACCTTGGTATTGTGACTTATTCTAATGATCAAAAACATAAGATTTTAGGCGTAAAAAATGAAACCTTAAAGCTGTTTGGTGCGGTGTCGCAGGAGACTGCTCTTGAGATGTGTAAAGGCGTTAAAGAACTTTCCGATTCTGACTTTGGTATATCAGTTACGGGTATTGCAGGGCCGACGGGAGGGACTCCCCAAAAACCTGTGGGAACCGTGTGGATTGGCATTTGCGGTGAGAATTTGCACACAGCTCAAAGGTTTGTGTTTGACGGTGACCGTGAAACAGTGCGAGAAAGCACGGCGAATAAGGCTCTTGAAATGGTTAGGGATGCAATTTTAAACAGATAGTCAATTTGATTTTACAGAAAGGCGTGGATAAAATGAGTATAAGAATTGGAATTTACGGTTACGGAAACCTCGGAAGAGGTGTGGAAAATGCTATCAGGCAAAACGCTGATATGGAGCTTGTGGCAGTCTTTACCAGACGTGACCCATTTTCAATTAAAATAAATACAGCAGGAGCAGCAGTTTGTCATGCGGACGAGCTTTCCAAAATGACAGATGAAATAGATGTTTTGATTCTATGCGGAGGCAGTGCAAAGGATTTGCCAATGCAAACTCCTGAAATGGCTAAGCTTTATAACGTTGTTGACAGCTTTGATACTCATGCAAAAATCCCGCAGCATTTTGAGAACGTTGATAAAGCTGCAAAGCTTGGTAACAAGGTTGCTGTTATATCGGTTGGCTGGGACCCTGGTATGTTCTCTGTTAACCGTATGTATGCAGAAGCAATACTTCCTGAAGGCGAAAGCTATACATTCTGGGGCAAGGGTGTGAGTCAGGGTCATTCTGACGCAATTCGCAAAATTGATGGCGTTCTGGATGCAAAGCAATACACAATCCCAGTGGAAAAAGCTCTTGAAGCAGTAAGGAATGGTGAAAATCCAAAGCTTTCAACACGTGAAAAGCATACGAGAGAATGTTTTGTTGTGGCAGAAGACGGCGCTGATAAAGAACGCATAGAACGAGAAATCAAAACTATGCCGGATTATTTTGCTGATTATGATACAACAGTTCATTTCATTACAAAAGAAGAGTTGATGCGTGACCACAGTGGTATTCCTCATGGTGGATTTGTTATCCGAAGCGGAAAAACAGGTATAAATTTTGAAAACAATCACATAATTGAATACGGCTTAAAACTTGATTCGAATCCCGAATTTACGTCTTCAGTTATCGTGGCTTATGCACGTGCTGCATACAGAATGAATAAAAGTGGTGATGCAGGTTGCAAAACAGTTTTTGATATTGCGCCGGCACTTCTCAGTCCAAAGTCAAATGAAGACTTGAGAAAAAATCTTTTGTAGCGGGAATCCTTGACACAGACTGCTTTTGGTGGTAGAATAAAATTGTCTTGATGCGAAAGCATATTATTTTAATTCCTGCATTTTAGGCAGGCGAAAGGTGTGGAAACTTATGAGAAATTTAGAAAAGTACAAGGGTGTTATTCCAGCGTTTTATGCTTGTTATGACGAAAATGGTGAAGTTAGTCCTGAAAGAGTGCAGGAATTTACACGTTATTTTATAAAAAAAGGTGTAAAAGGTGTTTATGTTAACGGCTCTTCGGGTGAATGTATATATCAGAGTGTTGAAGACCGCAAAATTGTGCTCGAAAACGTTATGAAGGCAAACGACGGTTCCCTCACGGTGATAGCACACATTGCTTGCAACAACACAAAAGACAGTATGGAGCTTGCAAGACATGCAGAGTCTTTGGGTGTTGATGCTATCGCTGCAATTCCTCCTATCTATTTCCGTCTTCCTGAATATGCAATAGCTGAGTATTGGAATGATATGAGCTCTGCAGCTCCAAACACTGATTTTATTATTTACAATATTCCTCAGCTTGCGGGTGTTGCACTCACACTTAATCTTTACAAAGAGATGAGAAAGAACCCAAGAGTTATCGGCGTTAAAAACTCTTCAATGCCAATTCAGGATATCCAACAGTTTAAACAAGAGTCAGGTGATGACTACATAGTTTTCAATGGACCAGATGAACAGTTTATCGGCGGCAGAGTTATTGGTGCTGAGGGTGGAATTGGCGGTACATACGGAGTTATGCCTGAACTTTTCCTTAAGATGGACGAGCATATAAAGAACGGAGAAATGGAAAAGGCGAAGGACATTCAGAACGATGTAAATTCTATTATATACAAAATGTGCTCTGGTCACGGAAATCTTTATGCGATAATCAAAGGAATTCTTAAAATCAATGAAGGTCTTGAACTTGGTGGAGTAAGAAAACCCCTTGCAAATCTTGTGGATAGCGATATGCAGATTGTTGAGGAAGCTGCAAAAATGATTCGTGAAGCTATAAAGAAGTATGTTGGATAAAATTTAAAGTCTTTTAAAACCCTGTGATATTAAAATCACGGGGTTTTCATTTCAAAAAAAGTTTACATTTTGGTGTATTTGTGTTAAAATATCTATGTTTTAAATTGTTAGCGATAAGAGGTAAATTGTTGTGATAGAAGAAAAAACACTCAAAACTCTTGAATTTAATAAAATATGTGGGATTTTGGCTGATTTTGCAGTTTGCGAGGATAGCAAGGAAAAGGCTTTAAATATTATGCCCAAAACTGTGCTTAAAGAGGTAAAGTGCGACCTTTCAATGACAGATGCGGCTGTTGTTATGATTCACAAGTACGGTTCACCGCCTATTTCTGGCGTTTCCGAGGTTTTGAGCGCTTTAAAACGTATAAGTGTTGGCGGAACACTTTCTATGGTTGAGCTTCTTAACATAGCAAAGGTTCTTTCCTGTGCTGCAAGCCTCAAGAAATATTATGATGGGCACAGTGGTGTGCTTGATAGCTATTTTGATGGTCTCAGTATGCATAGCGATGTTGAAAATCGTATATCCGCATCAATAATTTCTGAAACAGAAATGGCAGATGGTGCAAGTCCTGAACTCGCCAATATCCGCAGGAAAATTGCCCGTATGGGAGATAAGATAAAAGATACGTTGAATTCGATGATACGTTCGCCCCATTACCAGAAATTTTTGCAGGACCCCATTGTTACCTTGAGAAACGACAGATATGTACTCCCTGTAAAGGCGGAGCATAAGGGAGATGTTCAGGGTATAGTTCATGACGTTTCGGCGTCAGGCGGAACGCTGTTTGTTGAGCCAAGTGGTGTTGTGGAAGCAAATAACGAACTTCATACCTTGGCGGCAAAGGAAAAGACGGAGATTGAACGAATTCTCGCCGAACTTACAGTCCTTGTCGGTGAAATATCCGATGCCGTTAAGTGGAATTATGAATTGATTTGTGATATTGATTTGCTTTTTGCAAAGGCAAAGCTCGGAATATCACAAAAGGGTGTTTGTCCAATAGTTAATGATAAGGGCAATATTGATATCAAAAAGGGAAGACATCCGCTTATAGACCATAAAAAAGTGGTTTCCCAGGATATTTCTTTGGGGATTGATTTTGATACTTTAGTTGTTACAGGGCCAAATACAGGTGGTAAAACTGTACTTCTCAAAACCGTAGGACTTTTTTCACTTATGGCGCAAGCTGGTCTTTATGTGCCGGCATCTGACGGAACCACTCTTTCGGTATTTGATGGTATTTATGCTGATATTGGCGATGAACAAAGCATCGAGCAGAGTCTCAGTACGTTTTCTTCGCATATGACCAATATCGTTGGGATTTTAAATAAAGTAACTCCTGATTCACTGGTCCTTTTTGATGAGCTTGGTGCGGGAACTGACCCAACTGAAGGTGCGGCACTTGCTACTGCTATATTGAATTATGTGAAAAATCTGGGAGCAAAGACTGTTGCCACGACACATTATAGTGAATTAAAGGTTTATGCACTTTCTACCGACAGAGTGGAGAATGGTTCTTGTGAGTTTGATGTGGAAACACTCAGTCCCACATACAGGCTTCTTGTGGGTATTCCAGGAAAGAGTAATGCTTTTGCAATTTCAAAAAAACTTGGACTCTCTGATTTTATAATTGAGGATTCAAAACGCCTGCTTTCAAAGGAAAATATTAAGTTTGAGAATATTCTTACTGATATTGAAGAAAATCGAAAGGTTGCCGAAGTTTCACGTGTTGAGCAGGAACGTCTTAAAAAAGAAGCTCAGGAGATAAAAGCAGAGCTTTTGAGAGAAAGAAAGCTCTTAGATAAAAAACGTGATGAAATTTTTGAGAAAGCCAACAAAAAAGCTGCTGAAATTGTAGAAAAGGCAAAAGTTGAAACAGAAGATATACTGGCAAAGATGCGTGCACTCAAAAAAGAAAAGGATGAAAAAGAAGCACTTCGGGCGATGGAAGAGGTAAGAAAAGACCTTAATATCCGAATCAAAAAGACTGTAAAAACCCAAAGTGTTTCAAAACCCAAAGTGCAGAAAACAAATATAAATGCCCTTAAACCCGGAATGTCAGTGTTGATTGTTGACCTCAATGACAAAGGAAGTATTTTATCTATAGACAAAAAGGCCGAAACAGCTGTTATTCAGATGGGTATCATGAAGACAGTGTCAAAGCTTTCAAATCTTGTTATTCTTGAGGACGAAACTCATAAAAATATAGAAAAATTTATTCCCAGAAAAGGTGCAAGCAGCGGTATAAAAACTGTGAAGACCGAGGTTGACCTTCGCGGAATGGTCCTTGAAGAGGCACTTATGGAAACGGATATGTTCCTTGACAAAGCCGCTATGTCGGGACTTGGAACGGTTACGGTTATACACGGCAAGGGAACAGGTGTCTTAAGACAGGGCGTTCACGATATGCTGAGAAAGCATCCCCACGTCAAGTCGTTCAGGCTTGGAAAATACGGCGAGGGCGAAAATGGAGTAACCATTGTTGAACTTAAAAATTCCTGATTATGGAAAGGTTTTTACTTTTGTGTATATCTTTTCAAAAAAGGGTTGTTTTTTGACGAAAAACGTGATAAAATGTAGGGTGAAAAATTAACAAGTAGGAGTAAAACTTATGTTACAGAAAAATTGGTTACTTAAAGAGTTTGACAAAAACAGAGTTGTCGAGATTTCAAAGGAGTTTAATATTTCACCTCTTGCATCTATTATTTTGTATAATCGAGGCATAAAAGAAAGTAGTGAAATTCAAAAATTCCTGCATTGCGACCTTGAAAATCTTCATGACCCGTATCTTCTTAAAGATATGGACAAAGCCGTAAGCCGTATAAAGGATGCACTTGTGAAAAAAGAAAAAATTACCATTTACGGCGATTATGATGTTGATGGTATTACGAGCATTGCTATCCTTTATAAGCACCTTACGTCTATGGGTTTTGAGGTTGATTATTACATTCCTGACCGTATACAGGAGGGTTATGGTGTAAATCGCGAAGCTTTGGATAAAATAAAAGAAAACGGAACAGGTGTTGTTATTACTGTTGATACAGGCATCACAGCTGTTGAAGAAACCGAATATGCAAAAAGCATAGGTATGGATATTATCATCACTGACCATCACGAATGCAAAGAAACAATCCCCGAAGCTTTTGCGGCGATTGACCCAAAACGCAAGGATTGCAAATATCCTTTCAAAAATCTTGCAGGTGTTGGTGTTGCTTTCAAGCTCATTCAGGCACTTGATGAGAATTCCTCTGTGGAGACTCTTATGTCAAAATATGCGGATCTTGTCTGCCTTGGTACAGTTGCAGATATTTCGCCGTTGGTTGATGAAAACAGAATTATTGTTACAAAGGGTCTTGAAAAATTTAAGAATACCGAAAATATCGGACTTAAAGCTCTTCTTGACGTTTCAATTACAAACAACAAGGCGATTACTACGTCATCTATTGGTTATATAATTGCACCCAGAATAAATGCAAGCGGACGTCTTGGCTGCGCTTCCCGAAGCGTTGAAATGTTCCTTACTCAGGACAAAGACAAGGCATATGAGCTTGCTAACAACTTGTGTGAGGAAAACATTATAAGACAGCAGACAGAACAGAGAATGTTTGCTGAAGCTCTTGAATATATAGAAAAAAATCCTCAGATAAAGGATGACCAGGTGCTTGTCATTCCTCACGAAAACTGGCATCATGGTATAGTTGGTATAGTTTCTTCAAAAATTACTGAGAAATTTTACAGACCGTCAATTCTTTTTGCCATTGATGGTGATGAAGCGAAAGGCTCGGGAAGAAGTGTCAGTGGTTTCAATCTTTTTGAAGCTCTTGAAAACAGCAGTGACATCTTAGAAAAGTTTGGCGGACACGAGCTTGCTGCAGGTCTTTCGATAAAGACTGAAAATATCGAAAAGTTCCGAGCTGCCATAAATTCACAAAAGCTTGGCAAAATTGATGAACAATCACTTGTTCCTACGGTTTCGGTGGATGCGGTAATAAAGCCAACCTACATAACCATGGAAACAGTTGATGAAATCAACAGACTTCAGCCATTTGGCGTTGACAACCCGTTGCCTGTTTTTGCGGTAAGAAATATAAAAATTCACAAAATCAGCACCATGAGCGAGGGCAAGCATCTTCGTATGACACTTCTTAAGGACAATAAGTTCTTTGACGCAGTGGGCTTTGGTATGGGCGAATATTTCAACCAACTCAAAGAAGGGGATTTTGTTGAGGTTGCCTTTGGGCTTGATATCAACGATTACAAAGGCTTCAAGAATGTACAGCTTATTTTGAAGGATATTAAACTTGTGGATGTGAAATAAATTATGCAAAAGCAACTGGATGATTTGCTTAAAAAGTTAAAAAACAACAATGTTGCCAGAGATCTTGACGTGGTTGTCAAGGCGTTTGATTTCGCATGCAAAAAACACGACGGTCAGCTCCGGGCATCGGGCGAGCCATTCTTTATGCATCCCATTGCTGTTGCAAATATTCTTGCTGATATGGAATTCGATGCAAGCTCTGTTGCAGCGGCTCTTCTTCACGATGTGGTTGAAGATACGGATGCCACCGACGAAGAGATCTTGCAGGAATTTGGCGAAAACATTGCACTGCTTGTTTCGGGCGTTACAAAGCTTGGCAAAATTCCTTATGCATCCAATGAAGAACAGCAAATTGAAAATTTGAGAAAAATGTTTCTTGCTATGGCAAAGGATGTAAGGGTTATCCTTATAAAGCTTGCCGACAGGCTGCATAATATGAGAACTCTCAAGTCTATGCCTGAGCACAAGCAAAGAGAAAAAGCGAGAGAAACTCTTGAAGTTTTTGCACCTCTTGCTCACAGGCTTGGTATGTCAAAAATCAAGATGGAACTTGAGGACCTTTCTCTTCGTTATATTGACCCTATTGGCTATTATGAAATTGTTGACAGCATTAGACAGAAAAAAGGCGAGCGCGAAAAATATATTGGCGATATTATAAGCATATTTACTCAGCGCCTTGAAAAATTGGGTATTGAGGCTCACGTCGAAGGCAGAGCAAAGCATTTTTACAGCATTTATCGAAAGATGTTCATGCAAAACAAAACTATTGATGAAATATACGATTTGTTTGCTGTGCGTGTGATTGTGAATACTGATGCTGACTGTTATGCGGTTCTTGGTATGGTACACGAACTTTTTATGCCAATTCCGGGGCGTTTCAAGGATTATATTGCAATGCCTAAGCCAAATATGTATCAGTCTCTTCATTCCACGGTTATTGGACCAAATGGCACACCCTTTGAAATTCAGATACGAACCTGGGATATGCACCGAACAGCTGAAAACGGTATTGCTGCTCACTGGAAATACAAAGAAGGAATAAGCGGAAAATCAGACATTGACAACAAGCTTGAATGGATAAAACAGCTTCTTGAAATCCAAAAGGATATGACAAATGCTGAAGATTTTATGCAGACACTTAAAATCGATATGTTCAGCGACGAGGTTTTTGTGTTTACACCAAAGGGTGACGTTATAAGCCTGCCTGCAGGTGCGACACCTATTGACTTTGCTTATGCAATTCACAGTGCCGTTGGAAATAAAATGCAGGGTGCAAAAGTCAATGGCAAAATTGTGACTCTTGACACCATACTTGAAAATGGTGATATTATTGAGATAAACACCTCAAATTCATCACGCGGACCAAATCTTGACTGGCTTAAAATTGCAAAAACTTCTCAGGCACGAAACAAAATAAACCAGTTCCTTAAAAAAGAAAATCGTGCAGAGAACATTGTAAAAGGCAAGGAGCTTTTTGAAAAGGAACTTAAAAAATCAGGTATTCCTGCGACATATATGAGTAATACTGAAATGCTTGAAGGCCTTCTTTCAAAGTACGGCTTCAAGCAGCTTGAAGACGTTTTTGCAACCCTTGGTTATGGCGGCTCAAGTGCAGGAAAATACCTTGCAAAATTCAAAGAAAAATGTAAAAAAGATATTGCCAGCAATCAGGACGTGGGTGATATTGCGGAAAAATTTGTTGTTAAAACAACAGCAAAAGCAAATCACAGCGGAGTAATTGTTGAGGGAATTGACAACTGCCTTGTGAGAATTTCCCATTGTTGCAGTCCTGTCCCCGGTGATAAGATAATTGGTTATGTTACACGTGGCAGAGGCGTTGCAGTTCACAGAAAAGACTGTATAAATATCGTCAATGCAAGATTTTCGCCTGAGGAGGAACAGCGTTTTATAAATGTATGCTGGGCACGTGAGGTTGAAAATGATTTTCAGGCACTTTTGTGTATTACCGCTATTGACAGAAACGCTTTGCTGGTTGATATTGCAACGATTACTGCTGAACTTAAAATTCCTATAAAAGGTCTCAATGCAAGAACGGTGAAAAACAATGTTGCAATTATCGAGATTTCTATTGAAATCAAAGATACCGAGCACCTTGAAAATGCAATCAAACGACTTAAACAAATTGATGGCGTCCAGTCGGTAATAAGAAGACGTCAGTGATTTTCAGGAGGGGAAAATGTTTTTTCACAGATTTATTTTGGGAGAGCTTGTCACAAACTGCTATCTCTTAGCGGATGAAAATACGAAAAATGCAGTTTTGTTTGACGCCCCTCAAGACGCCGAAAAAATAATTGCTTATATTTGCGAGAAAGGCTTTAATCTTAGGTTTATTTGCCTTACGCATGCACATTTTGACCATATATTAGCACTCAGTGAGCTTCTTTCGAAAACTGGCGCAAAGTGCTTGCTTCACAAAGATGAGGAACAATATCTCAAAAATCCTGACCTCAATCTTGCTGGCGAACACGCAGAAAAGCTTGGCGAAATTTCAGGATATTCACTTCTTAATGACGGTGATGAGATAGTTCTTGATAGTCTCAAAATTGATGTTTTACACACGCCTGGTCACACTAAAGGTGGTGTGTGTTACCTTGTGAATGGTGAAGTTTTGATAAGCGGCGACACCTTGTTTTCAGGGTCAATAGGTCGCTTTGATTTTCCTTTAGGAAGCTTTGAAGAAGAGATAAACTCAATAAAAGAAAAACTTATGCCACTTAATGATGAAATAAAAGTGTATCCGGGACACGGCTTTTCTACCACAATCGGAAAACAAAGAAAGGAAAATCCTTATCTTATATGAACACAGAAATGAAACCTTGGGGAATTCTGGATGGAATCAGACCGGTAAAACTTGCTACAAAGTTAATAAATGAAACGAAGAGTTCACAGGAAGCAGTGAGCTCTTTTATGTGTGAATACGGGGCTTCACAGGAAAAAGCTGAGCTTGCTGTAAGGACTGCTGAAATTGAAAAACGCATTGTTGACAATATGTATCCAGACGGCGTCAGTCTTTATATTGGAATACCATTTTGTCCCACTAGATGCCTTTATTGTTCTTTTATAAGCAACAGTCTCAAAACAAGCGCAAAGCTTGTTCCTGAGTATCTTGAATGTTTGAAAAAGGAAATCAGATACACGGCTAGTATAATAAGAGAAAATAAAAGCGTTATAGAAACTGTCTATATCGGTGGAGGGACGCCCACAACCCTCACAGAATATCAGCTTGATGACCTTTTTGATTGTCTTTATACCGAATTTGACCTGTCCAAAATAAAGGAATTTACTGTTGAAGCGGGCAGACCCGATACTGTCACTAAAGAAAAGCTTTTATCAATCAAAAATCACAACATAAACCGCATAAGCATCAACCCGCAATCAATGAATCAGGAAACACTTGATTTAATCGGCAGAAAACATACTCCTGAGGATATAAGAAATGCTATGTATCTTGCAAGGGAGTGTGGCATAGATATTATAAATATGGATATAATTGCAGGTCTTCCGGGTGAAACCCTTGATATGTTTAAATACACCGTGGAAGAGGTCGAAAAGTTAAATCCTGAAAACACCACTGTTCACACGATGAGTATAAAACGTTCATCAAGACTCAATGAAACTCTTGACGATTACAGCCTTACAGAGGGTGAAAAAGTATCAAAAATGGTTGATTTTGCTCGTGAAACAGTTATGTCTAATGGCAAAAATCCATATTACCTTTACAGGCAAAAAAATATGCTGGGAAACCTTGAAAATGTGGGGTATGCAAAACCAGATACAGAAAGCCTCTACAATATTTACATAATGGAAGAGGTCCAAAGCATAATTTCTCTTGGCTGTGGCGGTGTTACAAAGACGGTTGACAGAACAACCGACCGAATAGAGCGAATTTTTAACGTAAAAGAGCCTAAGGATTATATCGAAAGAATTGATGAAATGCTCAAACGAAAAGATGTTCTTTGGGGTAACTAATATAATAGGGGAGTGTTTTTAGTGAATTCAGTGGTAATATACAAATCAAGATATGGTTCTACAAAGAAATATGCCCAGTGGATAGCGGAGGAGCTTGCCTGTGATGTGTTTGATGCGAAAAAAATATCAGCCGCTGATTTGGCACAGTATGATACCATCATATACGGCGGTGGACTTTATGGTGAGGTCATTTGTGGCGTCAATCTTATAACTAAAAACCTGAATTTGCTGAAAAATAAAAAGATTGCTGTTTTTTCTACGGGAATTACACCTCTTGATTGCCGTGAATATTACGACAAAATGGTTATTGAAAAGAATTTCAAAAATGGACTTCCTGAAAATGTAAAGGTATTTAATTTTCTTGGAAAGATGATACTGGATGAACTTTCTTTCCCTCATAGAGCTGCAATAAAAGCACTCAAAAAGTTTATGTCTTCAAAAGAAAAACCAAGTGATATGGAGAAACTTTTAATAGAGCTTTGTGATGCGGACGGGGATTTTACAAATAGAGCGGCAATTAAAGAATTGATAGAGTATGCACAGTAAATAATGTATTTAATGTTTTACAAAAAAATAGTTGACATAAGCAATTTTGTGTGATATAATACCAAAGGTTATGAACCTATTGCTTAGTTTAAGGGTTGATGTTTCACCGCCTTATACCAAGCTTTATGGGGATTTAAAATTTAACGGAGGTGAATCCAGATGCTTAAAGAAAGAAAAGAAGAAATCATCAAGACTTATGCTGTTCACGAAGGTGACACAGGTTCTCCTGAGGTGCAGATTGCACTCCTTACAGAAAGAATCAACCATCTCAATGAACACCTTAAGACTCACAAGAAAGACCATCATTCAAGACGCGGTCTTCTTAAGATGGTCGGTGTGAGAAGAAGCTTTCTTAATTATCTCATGAAGAACGACATCGAAAGATATCGTGCTATCGTTGAAAAGCTTGGTCTCAGACACTAAAAAATGCAATTTTAAGTCTTTGTCCACACTGGGCAAAGACTTAATTTCGTATTTATGGTAATAATAAAACAGATATTTTTTCTGTTTTTTATAATAATAAACTTTAGGAGAGTTTGCGGTTTAGCAGTTAGAAATATGCTTTTGTTTATTCCGAAAGTATACCTCTAAGTGCTAAAATCAGCAGACCTCTAAACAAAGGAGGAAAATAAAAATGAGTAAAATTTTTGAAACAGAAGTTGCCGGCAGAAAGCTTAGCCTTGAATTCGGCAAAGTTGCAGAGCTTGCAAATGGCTCTGTTATCGTAAGATATGGTGATACAGTGGTTGTTACTGCTGCTACCGCATCAGCAAAACCCAGAGATGGCATTGACTTCTTCCCCTTAAGCATTGACTATGAGGAAAGAATGTATGCTGTAGGAAAAATCCCCGGAAGCTTTTTAAAGCGTGAGGGAAGACCCTCAGAAAACGCAATTCTCACAGCTCGCGTTATTGACAGACCTATGAGACCTTTGTTCCCCAAAGACCTCAGAAACGATGTTTCTATCGTTTCTACAGTTTTGTCAGTTGAACAGGACAACGCTCCTGAATTCTGTGCTATGATTGGTTCATCAGCAGCAGTTTCAGTTTCTGATATTCCGTTTAATGGTCCTATAGCAGCAGTTTATGTTGGTCTTGTTGACGGCGAGTTTGTTATCAACCCCACAGTTGAGCAGCGTGAAAAGAGTGAACTCAACCTCACAGTTGCAGGAAGTCTTCAAAAGGTTGTTATGATTGAAGCGGGTGCAAACGAAGTTCCTGAAGACACAATGTTTGATGCTATTATGTTTGCTCATGAAGAAATCAAGAAAATTTGTGAATTCATCAAAGGCATTCAGGATGAAATCGGAAAGCCTAAGTTTGAATATGAGCACATTGTAGTGAACGAACAAATTTTTGACGATATCGCAGCTTTTGCTACCGATATGGTGAAAGAAGCACTTGACACAGACGACAAGTCAATACGTGACGACAACCTCAAAGTTGTATACGGAAAGGTATATGAGAACTTTGAAGAAAAATATCCTGCAGAGGAATATGCTCAAGATATCGAAGATGCTCTCTACAAGCTCCAGAAGACAATAGTTAGACGTTGGCTTCTTGACGAGGGCAAGCGTGTTGACGGAAGAAAAATTCAGCAGCTTAGACCTCTTGCGTCAGAGGTTGGACTTCTTCCGAGAACTCACGGTAGCGGTCTTTTTAAACGTGGACAAACTCAGGTTTTGACTGTTGCAACCCTTGGCGCTCTTGGCGATGCACAGATTATTGATGGTCTTGATACCGAAGAATACAGAAGATATATTCATCATTACAACTTCCCGTCATTCAGTGTTGGCGAAACAAAGCCTTCACGTGGACCTGGTAGACGTGAAATCGGTCACGGAGCACTCGCTGAACGTGCTCTTGTTCCTGTTATTCCCAGTGAAGAAGAGTTCCCCTATGCAATAAGACTTGTATCAGAAGTTCTCAGCTCAAACGGCTCAACATCACAGGGTAGTATTTGTGGTAGTACACTTGCTCTTATGGATGCAGGTGTTCCGATTAAAGCCCCTGTTGCAGGTATCTCTGTTGGTCTTGTTACAGAAGGCGAAAGATTTATCACAATCCTTGATATCCAGGGTCTTGAAGATTTCTTTGGCGATATGGACTTCAAGGTTGCAGGTACTAAAAAAGGTATCACAGCAATTCAGATGGACCTCAAGATTGACGGTCTTACACCTGAAATTATCAAAAATGCACTCACAGAAACCAGAGATGCAAGATATTATATCTTAGACGAGGTTATGCTCAAGGCCATTGCTGAGCCGCGTCCTGAGGTTTCACAATATGCTCCAAAGGTAATCCACATCGAAATTCCTGTTGACAAAATTCGTGACGTTATTGGTTCAGGTGGAAAAGTTATTCAGAAAATCGTTGCTGATACCGGTGCGAAAATTGATATAGAGGAAGATGGCCGCGTATTTATTTCTGCTCCTAACGCTGAAATGGGCGAGGCTGCAAGAAAGATTATCGAAGGCATCGTGAAAGAACCCGAAGTTGGTGAGGTTTATGACGGCAAGGTTGTAAGAATTATGGACTTTGGCGCATTTGTTGAATTCCTCCCCGGAAAAGATGGTCTTGTTCACATTTCAAAGCTTGACAAGGCAAGAGTTGAAAAGGTAGAAGACGTTGTTTCTATTGGTGATGAGATTAAGGTTCAGGTTATTGAAATCGACAAAATGGGCAGAATCAACCTCAAGAGAATTGTTACGGAATAATTTTAATTTTTAATGCCGCAAATTTTTGCGGCATTATTTTTTAAAAATTCCTCGCAAATAAGGGGATTTTGACACAAAATGCTTGGGGATTTCCCTTGACATTTAAGGTTGATTTGTGATATAATTTTTAGGCTATGTTAAATTGGGGTGTTAGCGGTACCTTGTAACCCACAATCCGCTATAGTGGGGATGAAAACTTGTGTTGAGGGGCAAATTTTGTCTTGTCTGACCTGATTTGATGGGTGTTGATGATTCGGTCCTGCGCAATTAAAACCTGTGAACCACGTCAGGGCAGGAATGCAGCAGCGTTAAGCAGTTCTTTTTGATGTGCCGCAGGGGTGCCGGGTCTGAGCTCTTCGGTTGGGTAACGGAGGTGGATTTTCTTCGAACTCAAGCACATAGCTTTTATTATTTTTGAAATTTGGGGTGGTGAAACAAATGGCAGAAAATTATCAGGCGCTTTATCGAAAATGGCGTCCTCTTGTTTTTGAAGATGTGATTGGTCAGGACCATATTTCTGAAACTCTGAAGAACAGTATAAGAACAAATCGAATTGCTCATGCCTATTTGTTTTGTGGCACCCGTGGAACAGGAAAGACCTCTTCTGCAAAGATTTTTGCCCGTGCAGTGAATTGTACAAATTCCCACGACGGAAACCCTTGCAACGAATGTGAAACTTGTCGTGGAATTCTTGATGGTAGCATCCTTGACGTCTATGAAATGGATGCTGCAAGCAACAGCGGAATTGACAACATTCGCGAAATCCGTGACGAGGTTATTTACAGTCCTGTTGGCTGCAAATATAAAGTTTATATTGTGGACGAGGCGCATATGCTAACAACTGAGGCGTTTAATGCTCTCCTCAAAACTCTTGAAGAGCCGCCCGGACACGTGATTTTTATTCTTGCTACAACAGAGCCGCACAAAATTCCGGCGACTATACATTCTCGTTGCCAAAGATTTGATTTTCGTCGTATAGGACTTTTTGATATTGAAAAACGGCTTAATAAAATTGCAAAGGAAGAAAACATACAAATAACACCTGATGCAGTTGAACTTGTAGCAGAACTGGCGGATGGCTCTATGCGTGATGGACTAAGCATTCTTGACCAGTGTGTTGCCTTCAGCAAGTGTGAGCTTAAATATGATGACGTGGTTGACATAGTTGGCATTGCAGACAAAAAAGTGCTGTTTTCTGTGGCTGACAGCGTTTCAGAATTTGATACAAAGTCGGCACTTGATGCTGCTGACAAATTCTTAAAAAAAGGAAACGAGGCGTCAGATTTCATTCAGGAACTTATATTGCATTTCAGAGCACTTATGATTTGCAAATCAACAAACTCGCCCAATGACATTTTAGAGAAAACTGAGGATGCAATAAAACATTATATAGAGCAAGCTGAAAAGTTCAGTTTGGACAGGCTTATAAATATTATTTTGGTCTTAAGTGAGTTTTTGCTTCAGGCGAAGAAAATTTCCGTGCCGAAGGTTGCTGTTGAAATGGCTATTGTGAAGCTTTGCTCAGCAAGTATTGATGCATCTTCTGACGGACTTTCGCAAAGAGTTGAACGTCTTGAAAATTTGATTGAAGATATAAAAGAAAAAGGTGTTGAGACATCCAAACAGGCATCAAGGTCAAAAACGGTTACATCAGCCACTGACGAGCCGCCAAAACCGGCAGCTCCTCACACGGTGGATGCAAAGAAATGGACAAAATGGCGTGAAGCACTTCTCCTAATAAAAGAAAGAAGCAAGAGCCTTTATACATTTTTATTTAATGCTGAGGCCTTGGATTTTGGTGATGAAATAGAGCTTGTGATTGCCGGAGAGCTGGCATATGACAAAATAAACACCGCTGACGGCAAAGATTATTTATCTGCACTTTTTACAGAGGTACAGGGACAAGAGCTAAAAGTGGTTATCTCCCGAAAGGGTAATTTGAAACAAAGAAACGGTAGTTCTGCATCGGTTTTGGATTTGGTTGCAAAAAAAGATTTACTTGGCAACAAAATGACGGTGGTAGAAGAATAGAATTTTTCAGAAAGGATATGATTATTATGGCAAAAGGTGGATTTCCCAGAGGCGGTATGCCCGGCGGTGCTAATATGAATCAAATGCTCAAGCAGGCAAAGAAGATGCAGGAGCAGATGATGAAAATGCAGGAAGAAATGGAAGAAAAGGTATATGAAACTACTGCCGGTGGCGGCGCAGTTTCAGTTAAAGTAAACGGAAAACGTGAAATTCAGAAAATTTCACTAAAGCCCGAGGTTGTTGACCCTGATGATATTGAAATGCTTGAAGACCTTATCACAGCTGCGGTAAACGAAGCCCTTCGCAAGGTGGACGAAAGCTCTGCAGATGAAATGAGCAAGCTCACCGGAGGACTCAATATACCCGGATTATTTTAAAAATATTAGGCATCCCTCCATAATTTTGGACAAGGGTGCCTTAATCACGTTATGACAAGATTTTGAAAGGATGTACATAATGAAAAGTTTCAGTCCAATATTGTTTTCTGATTTAAAAGGATATAGTTCATCGCAGCTATTAAAAGATATAATTGCCGGAATAATTGTAGCGATTATTGCTTTGCCCCTTTCCATAGCTTTGGCTATTGCATCAGGGGTAGGACCCGAGGCAGGTATTTATACCGCTATTGTTGCTGGCTTTGTTACTGCTTTTTTTGGAGGCAGCAGTGTGCAGATTTCAGGTCCGACAGCAGCGTTTGCGACTATTGTCGCGGGGATTGTTGCTCAAAAAGGACTTGATGGAATGGTGCTTGCAACAGTCGTTGCAGGTATTATTCTTATCCTTATGGGTGCCTTCAGGCTTGGAAACCTGATAAAATTTATACCATTTACAATCACCACGGGCTTTACAGCAGGCATCGCAATAACATTGGTAATTGGTCAGATAAAGGATTTCTTTGGCGTTACATATAGCGGTGCGGCCCCTGTTGAAACAATGGAAAAACTTATAGCTTTTTTTGAAAATATAGGTACAACAAATGTTCAGGCACTTATTGTGGGAGCAGTTTGCCTCATTATACTCTTTGGTTGGCCGAAAATCTATGATAAAATCCCTGCATCCCTTATTGCCGTAGTTGTTTCTGTGCTTATGGTTAAAGGCTTCAAAATGGAGGTAAATACCATCGGTGATTTGTACAGTGTAAGCAGTGCTTTGCCAAAATTCAGTATGCCAAACGCAAGCTTTGATGCGGTGGTTGACATTTTGCCTGATGCTGTTACTATTGCTTTGCTTGCGGGAATTGAATCACTTCTTTCCTGCGTTGTTGCTGACGGAATGGTGGGCAAAAAACATCGCTCAAATACTGAACTCACAGCTCAGGGTATTGGAAATATTTGCAGTGCATTGTTTGGTGGAATTCCTGCAACCGGTGCTATTGCAAGAACCGCTGCAAACATAAAGAACGGCGGAAGAACCCCTGTTTCAGCGATGGTGCATTCTGTGGTTTTGGTGCTTGTTCTTGTGGTTTTGATGCCTTATGCAGCCCTTATACCGATGCCTGCTATTGCGGCTATACTTATTTCTGTCGCATACAATATGGGGCAGTGGAAACAGCTTGGTTATCTCCTCAAAACCTCTCCCAAAAGTGATATACTGACAATTCTCATAACACTTTTCCTCACTGTTGTTTTTGATTTAGTTGTTGCCATAGAGGTTGGAATTGTCCTCGCTGCTATACTTCTTATGAAGCGTATGAGTGACGAAACAAAGGTGGAAAGCTGGAAATATGTTAAAGAAGAAGAACAGGGCGAAGAACTTGGGCTTCGATTTGTTCCCAAGTTTATCAGTGTATATGAGCTTTGCGGACCTATGTTTTTTGCTGTTGCAAATCAGATTTCTGAAGTAAAAGCAAAGGATTATACCAAGTGCATTATCTTAAGAATGAGGGCTGTTCCCTCGGTTGATACCGATGCACTTAAAAATCTTTCAGCACTGGTGAAAGATTGCCGCAGAAAAGATATAACTGTTATTTTCTCTCATGTAAATCCTCAGCCCCTAAAAGCAATGAAAAAGTCAGGCCTTTTTGAACTTGCAGGTGAAGAAAATTTCTGTGAAAATATCGACAAGGCTATGGCAAGAGCCGAACTTCTGGGTTAAAGCTATGTCAGGAAGATTTGAAGATTTTTGGGCTGAAAATATAGATTTAAGTCAAGAAAACTACCAAAATGAATTGCCTGAAAATATTTTTGAAAAGTTGTTAAACACAGAAAATCTTGATAATGATGTATTGATTACCGTCACCGGAATAAAGTATTATTGGGGCAAAAAGCCATTTGGTGTAGGAACAAAAGTCTTTCTTCAAAAGGAAACTAAAAACAGATATGATAAGTTTGCCATTAGCGTGCTTTTTGACGGCATAAAAAAGTGTGGCTATGTGGCAAACAATGACTACACAGTGAAAGACGGTACGTTTTTTGCAAGGGAAATTTATGGCGGAATAGAAAGTCTCAAATCTGCCACGGTTTTGTGGGCGGATGAAGATTTTGCTGTTTGCGCTCTTGATAAAATGTCACAATACGATTTGTTATTTGGTTGGGGTGTTGGTTTTTTTGAAGATGGCAAAATCGATGAAGCTATAAATATATTCGATTTTCTTGCCAAAAACCGTGAAAGTGTCGCACTTTCTAAAAGGCTTTCACTTTGCTACGCAAAGAAATCAGACTTCCAAAGTGCTTTGGAAAACATAAACAGAGCAATAGAGCTTGATGGTAAAAATATAGAAAATCTTATCATTCGCAGTGCTGTCTTGAAAGAATTGAAAGAGTATGAGAAAGCACTTTCTGACGCAGAAACGGTACTTGAGATTGATAAAGACAATGTTTTTGCAAAGAAAATAGAGGAAGAATTGGACAGGAAACTGTAAAATACAGTCTCCTGTTTTTTTGTGCCTTATCCTGCATATACTAAATCAAAAAACTTGGAGGCAAATATGAAAAAATCTATTTGGCAGGATAATATTACATTTAATGAATTTGAAAAGTTAAAAGGCGAAAGAAAAACTGATGTGCTGATTATAGGCGGAGGCATCTGTGGAATTCTTTGTGCATATTTTTTGCAGAAAGCGGGTGCTGATTATATCCTTGTAGAGGGTAGCAGAATAGCATCAGGAATTACAAAAAATACCACTGCCAAAATAACCTCACAACATAGTCTTATTTATGACAAACTCATAAAAAATGCAGGAAAAGAAAAGGCAAGAATGTATCTTAAGGCAAACAATGATGCAGTCAGCACATATGAAAAAATATGCAAAAACATAGATTGTGATTTTGAAACAAAAGATGCATACACTTATTCGCTCAAAGATAGAAAAAAAATTGAGGATGAAATAAAGGCGGTAAATTCCTTAGGTTTTAACGCAAAATTTTCAAAAACCCATGAACTTCCATTTGAAACCAAAGGTGCAATCTGCTTTAAAAATCAGGCACAATTCAACCCTCTTAAATTTCTAAGTGAAATTTCAAAAGACCTGAAAATTTATGAAAACACCTTTATCCGTGACATAACGCCGAATGCAGCAATATCTGACACGGGAAAAATAATTGCAAAAAAAATAATTGTTGCAACACATTTTCCATTTATAAATAAGCACGGCAATTATTTTTTAAAGCTTTATCAGCACCGCAGTTATGTTTCGGCATACGAGGGAGCAAAAGCGCTTTCTGGTATGTATGTTGATGAAAACCTTAAGGGGATGTCCTTTAGGTCATATAAAGATTTGTTGCTTATAGGTGGAGGAAGTCATCGTACCGGAAAAAAGGGAGGTGCTTGGGAAGAAATACAAAATTTTGCCGATAGACATTACCTAAATACAACACTTAAATATCAGTGGGCAACACAGGATTGTATGAGCCTTGACGGTGTTCCGTATATTGGTAAATATTCAAAAAATACTCCAGAACTTTATGTTGCATCAGGCTTTAACAAATGGGGAATGACAAGTTCAATGGTTGCGGCAAAAATTTTATGTGATATGGTTTTGGAAAAACAAAACGATTTTGCAGAGGTTTTTTCGCCCCAGAGAAGAATTATAAAACCACAGCTTTTGATAAACGGGATTGAAACTACAGCAAATCTTCTCATGCCCACCACAAGACGTTGTCCGCATCTTGGTTGTGCACTGAAATGGAACAAGCTTGAACATACGTGGGATTGCCCTTGTCATGGTTCGCGGTTTGAGGAAAACGGAAAGCTTATAGATAACCCCGCTACCGGCGATGCAAACATCAAATAAATATTGATTTTAATAAAGTTCCATGATAAAATGTATATATGATTAGAGCATAAATATATAAGGAGAATTGAAAAATGAGACTTTGTGTTTATGGTGCGGCCTCACCTACAATAGATAAGGATTATATAGAAAAGGTTGAAAATTTGGGCGAAATTATGGTCAAAAGAGGTCATTCTCTTGTGTTTGGCGGTGGCGGAAACGGTCTTATGGGTGCGGCAGCAAGAGGTGTGAAACGTGCAAACGGATACATTATGGGTGTTATCCCCAAATTTTTTGAAAACGAGTCTGTTGAAGCTATATGTGACTTTTGCGATGTCCTCATTCAGCCTGATACAATGCGTGAGAGAAAGCAGATTATGGAAGATAATTCAGATGCATTTATTGTAACGCCAGGCGGGATTGGCACGTACGAAGAATTCTTTGAAATTCTGACACTGAAACAGCTTTGCAGGCATAACAAGCCTATTGCACTTTACAATATAAACGGTTTTTATAATGATATAAACACCGCAATGGAAAGTGCAATAAAAAAGAATTTTATAAAAGACGACTGCAGAGAATTATTTTTTGTGACTGATGACATAGAGGAACTATTTGAATACCTTGAAAAACCTGTTTCAGAGCACGGAACAATACAACAGTTTAAGGAAGGATAATATGATAAAAATACTTTTTGTCTGCCACGGGAATATCTGCAGAAGTCCTATGGCAGAGTTTTGCATGAAAGATATGGTAAAAAAGGCGGGAATTTCTGATAAATTTGAGATTGCATCTGCAGCTACCAGTACCGAGGAAATTGGCAATCCTGTTTATCCGCCAACAAAAGAAGTTTTGGCAAAACACGGCATATCTTGTACAGGAAAAACCGCCCGTCAAATGACAAAGGCGGATTATGAATATTATGACTACATAATTGCTATGGACCTCCTCAATCTTAAAAATATGAAAATATTTGTGGGCGATGACCCACAGGGCAAGGTGTCGCTTTTGATGAGTCATACACAAAGACCTGGGGACGTTGCTGACCCTTGGTATACCGGAAATTTTGATAAAACCTGGCTTGATGTTTTAGAAGGGTGCAAGTGTATCCTAAATGAATTAAAAAATAAGACAGCATTTTAGTTGCACGTAAAAATAACAAGTTTAGCTGATATGTTTTTTGCGTAATAAACATCAAACAAATTTCATACATCGTTAATGTATAACAAGTATGGGAGTGATTTGTTGAAACTTTTTATATCGAAGTGGCGTAATGACGCGCCTTTCGGGGATTTTACAAATCCCGAAATCTTTTGAAAACATCTGAACAAAAATGAATAATGTAAAAATCCTGAAAACCGCTTTAATAGTGGCTTTCAGGATTTTTCTTGTTTCAGTTTTGCTCTGTCAATTTTATAGGCAAAATAATTTGTCCGTTTGTCAGTTTTACTATGATATAATTGATTTAAGCAAAAATATAGATATAATCCAAGAAAAAACTGCAAATTGTATATATGAAAGATTTTTAAGATTATCAACACAAGGAAAGACATATATAGAAACTGCTATTAATATTGAAAAAGCAGTAAATGAAGTGATAAGTAGCATGGACAATTCTGTTAAAAATTCGATTAGACAAATTGGTTATTCTATGCTATTATATGATTATGAAAAAAAAGGATTTAACAAATATCAAAGAGTTTATCTTCTACGGATGATATGATTGGACCAAAACAAATTATGGGGCCATTTAATAAAAAGGATGAAGATAAACCAATTATAACATTTGACACAGAATTTGGCACGGGTCTATATTTTGAAGCAAATCTTTTAGGGTTAGAATTGGAAATAGGTGGTAAAAGATATTATAAATTTTCGAAATATACAGATACAACAGAAAATTTGGAGTTTTCTGTTATGGGACAGCTAACAGATGAAATGCAGATAGGCGTTAATTTGGTAGGAACCATAGATGCTACAACAAGGGAGCATATAAAGAATGGAGCTTTTGTTGGTGCTAAAGTTGGTGATGCTATTTTAGGTTTGGATAGCTTGGATGAAAATGAGGACATTTTTATTTCCTTTGAGTTGGGTGCTTAGCTTGGTGTAGGCGGAGCTTTAAAACTTAATATAAATTTAAGTGAGTGGTTAAGACAGAGAAATAAATAATAGGAGGGCTTTTATGTATTTTAAAAGAAGATTAGCGGCATTTTTAATAGATTATCTAATATTTATGTCCTTCTACTTTATGATTATGATTTTTACATCTGGTGATGTATTTTTTAAATCAGGAGGATATCTTACAGCAAAAATGGAGATATTGCAAAATTTATTGCTATTATTTATTTTGGTATTTTTTATGAGCAGAGATGTAATAAAAGGACAAAGCATTGGCAAACGAATAGCCGGAATAAAGGTTGTTGATAATTCGGAGAAAAATGCTGTTTGGTGGCAATTAGTTTTAAGAAACATAAGTGTAATTATATGACCTTTGGAAGCGCTTTTATTATTGGTGGATAAAAAACGTATTGGGGACAAAATGGCAAATACCAAGGTTGTTCTTTTAGAAAAGTAGTATTATTTTAAAAACAAAATATATAGAGGGGGACAAAATGAAAAAAAGTGTAGTTTTAACTGTTTTTTTTGTAGCAACACTATTTTTGACGTCTTGTGGAAGCAAATTAAATCCTACCTGGTATCCATTGGGCCCGGGAAAGGATACTGTTTATATTGTGGGTGATGGTAAATTTTGTTTGGGGAAAACTACTGCTGGAATTCATTTATCAATGCATACAAGTGAATATGATACTAACGATGATGTTTTATTGGCGTTTGTCAATAAATATAAAAAGAAAAATGATAAGTTTTATGTATATTCAGATGAGGGATATTGCGTTGTAGATATAAAAAAGAATACAGCTAATCTTTTGATTACTGTTGAAAAACAATATTATTCTAATTTGGTTGGAGAAAACGAAGCAGTTACTTATCTGTTGTCGTATGATGATTTCTCGAATGAAGATAAAAAGGTTTTTGATAAGATGGTAAAGGCAAAATAACAATACTAAAACTAAAAAAACTCTCATATATTGAAAGTAGTAAGAACAATATATGGGAGTGATTGGATGTCTTATCAGACGATTGAAGAGCGGACCCTCGTCATTGCAAATTACATAATAGAAAATAAATGTACTGTAAGGGAAGCAGCAAAAAAATTTGGGATTTCAAAATCTACTGTACATACGGAGAGAGCAACATAGAAACATTTTATATCGAAGTGGCGTAATGACGCGCCTTACGGAGATTTCATAAATTATGAAATCTTTCGAATAGGTCTGTATAAAAATCGACAAAGCAAAAATCCTGAAAACCGCTTAAATAGTGGCTTTCAGGATTTTTTGCGTCTTAGTCTTACTCTGTCTGTATAGGTATTTTCAAAATATGCGCGAACTATGTTTGAACTATTGATTTAATTGAAAAATTATGTTATACTTTGATTAAGCACTGTCCGTTTTAACACCCACTCAATTTGTTAAAATGAGTATAAAGAAAAGAATAAATCTTTTTGGGAGGTTAAAACAGTATGAAAAAATATCCTATCGGCTTTAACACAAGAATAAATAAAGCTCCTGAAATCAATAAACCAATGGAAGTTTGCAATGGAGTTATAGA
>JAZNNB010000028.1:0-11692 GCA_045580025.1 Clostridia bacterium | reverse complement strand
ATCAATGCAGGAAGCTCATCTCTTAAGTATCAGCTTATTGATATGGAAACTGAAAAAGTTCTTGCAAAGGGTCTTTGTGAACGAATCGGTATTGAGGGCTCAAAGCTCAATCATACTCCCGACGGTGGCGAAAAGAACGTTATTGAAAAGGATATGAAAGACCATTCAGATGCTATCCGTATGGTTCTTGATGCACTCACGGATGCAAATTACGGCGTTATCAAAAGTATGGACGAAATTTCAGCGGTTGGACACAGAGTTGTTCACGGCGGGGAAACATTCAGCGGCAGTGTTGTTATTGATGCAGAGGTTAAAAAGGCTCTTGAAGCATGCATTCCTCTTGCGCCTCTTCACAATCCTGCAAACCTTATTGGTATCGCGGCTTGCGAAGAAGCAATGCCAAATGTTCCGCAGATTGGCGTTTTTGATACAGCTTTCCACCAGACAATGTCAAAGGAAGCTTATATGTATGCTGTTCCTTTTGAGCTTTATGAAAAGCACAAAATCAGAAGATATGGTTTCCACGGCACATCTCACAAATATGTAGCTCTTGAAGCTGCAAAAATGCTTGGAAAGAAACCTGAAGAACTCAAGATGATTACCTGTCATATGGGCAATGGTTCAAGTATCACAGCTGTTGACGGCGGAAAGTCGGTTGATACATCTATGGGCTTCACTCCTCTTGCGGGTGTGGTTATGGGTACCAGATGCGGTGATATTGACCCTGCTATCGTGAAATTTATTGCTGAGCAGGAAAACCTTAGCCTTGACGAAGTTGACAATCTTCTCAACAAGAAATCAGGCGTTCAGGGTATTTCGGGTGTAAGCTCAGACTTCCGTGACCTTGAGGCAGCTGAGGCTGAGGGAAATGAACGTGCAACACTTGCTCTTTCAATGTTCGTTGAAAGCGTAAGAAGATTCATTGGTTCGTATATGGTGAAGATGGGCAGAGTTGATGCCATTATCTTTACAGCGGGTATTGGTGAAAACACACCTGTTATGAGAAAAGCAATTCTTGACAACCTCCAGACTTTTGGCATTGAAATCGACGACGAAAAGAATGCAAAAGCAATTCGCGGTGCGCAGATGGAAATTTCAACAGACGCTTCAAAGGTTCGTGTTTTGGTTGTTCCTACAAATGAAGAGCTTATGATTGCAAAAGAAACTCTTGAACTTGTGAAATAAAAATATTTATGGGCTGCTGCACAATGGCAGCCCTTTTTCTTAGTTAAAGGATTGGAGGGGGAGAAATGTCTGAAAAGGCGACGCTTAATTATGACAGTCTGTCCGATGAAGAACTGGTAAAGCTTTCGATTTTGGGTGATGGTTTTGCTACCGAACGCATTTTGGCGAGATACAAAAATCTTGTTCGTTCAAAAGCAAGAACTTATTTTCTTGCGGGTGCAGACCATGATGATATTGTTCAAGAGGGTATGATTGGACTTTTTAAGGCAATTCGTGATTTTGATGGTGAGAGACTTTCGTCATTTCGTGGCTTTGCTGAACTTTGTATAAAACGTCAGATTATTACGGCGGTGAAGACGGCAACAAGACAGAAACATATGCCCCTCAATACTTATGTGTCCCTCAATAATCCTATATATGAGGGAGAGACAGAGGGGTTTTTGGAGGATGTTCTTTCGGGGAGTGCTGAAGCAGACCCTGAGCACCTCTTTATCAGCAAGGAAAATACCAAGCTTTTAAACCTCAAGATTCAGGAAGTTTTGAGTGAGTTGGAAAAAACTGTTCTTGCTCTTTATCTTGACGGAAAATCTTATCAGGAAATAAGTGAAATGCTTGGAAAAACTCATAAATGTGTTGATAATGCACTTCAAAGAGTGAAGAAAAAAATGGAAAAATTCGGCACTTTTAAAACCTTCTGAAAAAGGTAAAAATTTCTCCAAAAATATGTAAAAAACCAAAAGTCAAGAAAAATTTTAATAAATTATGTAAACCTTGTTTGGGACAAGAATTGGTTTACATAATATAGGAAAAAGGTGGCAAAGCCCCTACTATAAGTTATTAACAGAGTTATCCACGTTATCCACAGGTTTGGGGATTTATAGGGGCAAAAACCCCTGAAAAAAAGGTCGAAATGTGGAAAACCGCCGATTTTAAAGGCTTTTTTAAAAAAGGAAAAAAATGACTATTGGTTGACAATAATATTTTTTTGTATTTTAAAATATTACAAATATAGAAACCTGGGGAAATAGAAAGTTAATGTCTTACTGACAGTGCTTTTAGCGCACGAAAAATCAAAGAAAAATATATTTATTTTTCAAAACTATTGAAAATATTTTTAAAATAGGATATACTAACAAAAGAAAAGTCTACTTATGTTAATGAAAGTGAGGTGCCTTGAAAGATGGCAAAGGTTACTAAAGATACTATCATTCTTGATGTGCTTCGTCTCGACCCTGAAACAGCTCCGTTTTTCCTTGAAATAGGAATGCATTGTCTGGGCTGTCCCTCAGCGAGTGGTGAGAGCATTGAACAGGCTTGTATGGTACATGGCACAGATGCAGATGCTTTGGTTGAAAAGATAAATGCTTTTCTTGATTCGAAGGCATAAAATTTGCAGAGAGAGATACCGTTCCCCGAAAAGATTTGAGGAACGGTATTTTTGTTAGCTTAAAGGTGGATAAATGGATTGCCAGCGATGAATACTTAAATAAAACAAAAAAAATAAAATTTTGTATTGACAAACATATAGGAATTGTGTATAATGATTGCTGACGCTTTATTGATGTGTTGATTTTGAAAAGGTTTATGGGCGCATAGCTCAGCTGGGAGAGCATCTGCCTTACAAGCAGAGGGTCATAGGTTCGAGCCCTATTGTGCCCACCAATTCTTTTTCATTATACACCGCAAAAGCTTAGGATGTGGGCGCATAGCTCAGCTGGGAGAGCATCTGCCTTACAAGCAGAGGGTCATAGGTTCGAGCCCTATTGTGCCCACCACATTTCTTTTTAAAGGGTACTGTGTGATGAAATTTGATTTGTTACCTATTTTGAATGCTGACGGAAGAAGGCTTGCGCTTGATGTTGAGCTTGACTTTGCAGGACGGGAAGAACAAGGTGCGGTTTTTTTAACACCTGTCAGGGTAACGGGCGAATTTTTGAACATTGGCGGAAGAATTGAGCTTGATGCAAAGGCGGATTGTCGCTTAAGGTTTGAATGCGACAGATGCCTTGAAAGTTATGAAGCTGATTTTTCGTGTTCTTTCAAAGAACTATTCGAAAAAGAAGATGCAAAACGCGAAGATGAACAAAACTTTGAGACAATAGTCCTTGAGGGGACGGCGGTTGACCTTGATGAAGTAGTGCTTCTCAATATGATTGTTCATTTGCCCCTCAAACATTTGTGTGAGAGCGATTGCAAGGGCCTGTGCCCAAACTGTGGACAAAACTTGAACTTGGGAGAATGTGGGTGTGACAATCGTTCCACTGACCCGAGGTTTGATGTTTTGGACAAACTTTTGTAGATTATGCAGAGACTTGATTCTCTGTTCAAATTATTTTGATTGGAAAGAGGTGTATTTAGGTATGGCAGTTCCAAAGAGAAAAACTTCTAAAGCAAGAAGAGATAAGAGAAGAGCTAACTGGAAGCTCTTGATTCCCGGAATGGTTGTATGTCCCCAGTGTGGTGAGTACAAAATGCCTCACAGAGTTTGCAAGGCTTGCGGATATTATAACGGTAAAGAAGTTATAAAGAAAGAGGCATAGTTAAAGCAAAAACAGTGAAGAAACCCTGTTGTTTTAAAAAACAGCGGGGTTTTTTGTTTTCCCAAATAAAATAAAGAATATTAAAAAAACTTGCAGTTTAAATATTAGTATGATATAATAATTTAGATATAGTGTATAAAATAATAAAATTTTGATGCGGAGTGATTTTGTGTCAAAAGAGTTTAGGGAAAATGACGACCTTGAAAGCTTTTTCAGGAGACAGGAGAAGCTCCTCAAAGAAAACGAAAAATATTCACGGTTCTTGTTTGCACCCATTGTTGTTATTGTGGTATCACTCTTGATTTTGTCTTATAATGTGACGGCGGGGCGCAGGGTGGCTACATTTGATGGGGTTGAAACAATAAATGAAGAACAATCTGCAAAAAACATCGAAAATAAAGAGTGTCAAGCCGACAAGATAAATCTTAATACCGCTACATCCGACAAACTGGACGATCTTCCGGGGATTGGCAAGGTTAAGGCAGAGGCCATTGTAAAAATGCGAGAGGCTATGGGAGGCTTTCGATCTGTGGGAGATATTTTGAATGTGGATGGCATAGGTGAGAAAATTTTTGATGGAATCGCCGATATGTTGTTTGTTGAATGACCGATAATTTTTAAGGAGTGTATAAAATATGCCATTGTTTAAAGGGGCTCTTTCAAAAGAGGGAAAGGGTGTAGAGAAAGGTGCAAGCGAAAAAAAACGGGCGAGTGCCTTGTTCTTTGAAATTTATGCCAGAAAGTTCTGGGAGATTATAAAGGTCAGCACTATGTTCCTCATTGCATCAATCCCAGCTCTTTTGGTTATGATGTTTGTTTCAGGACAGATTTCGGTTCAGATAACAACCGTTCTGAGAGAATATCTGGAGGTTGCCATTAAAATGGAGGGCGTAAACGATCCTGGAGTGCTCGCTGCATATGTTTCCATTGCGGATGTTATCATCAGAATATTTATTGCACTGCTTTTGGCTGCTCTTTGGGGAACTGGTCCCGCAAGTAGCGGATATAGTTACATATTCAGTTGTTTTTCACGTGAAGAACATGCGTTTATCTGGAGTGAGTTCTGGGAGCAGACTTTCAAAAATTTCAAGCAAACTATTTGGATATTTGTTATTGATATATTGGCATTTGTTCTGCTGGTGAATGCATTTTTCTTCTATGTATCCCAGGGCGGAGCTTTCGGCATAATGAAATATGTAATTATGTGTTTCTTTATGATTTACACAATGATGCATTTTTATATTTATCCAATCGTAACAAGCTTTAAGGTAAAGCTCAGGGAGGCATTTAAAAATTCCCTATTGCTTTCGATAATTGCACTGCCTGTTAATCTTTTGCTTTTGATAGGCGTTTTGGCTATTCATTTTGTTATGCCTTATGTGGGAATGACTTCGCCGTCACTTATGGCATCTTTGGGATATTGGACGGTTTATATTATTATGGCGTTATTTGTGCTTCAGGGACTATCGGGATTTTTGGTTGCTTTTACATCAAACAGAGTTATGAAAAAATATGTTCTTGACGCGGAAAGAACAGAAGATAAAAATGAAGTATATTAAGAACCAAATATGAAAGGTTGTGTTTTTTGTGATTAAAGAATATCCGCTTTATGATGCACCGCAGATCAAGGACCTTCGTCACCTTGTCGATTATGCGGCGGAAAATTACGGGGACGATACAGCGTTCGAATTTGAACGTGATGGGGAGGATGTGACGGTAAGTTACATCCAGATGAAAAATGATATTTATGCCCTTGGAACTTATTTTTATAGCCTTGGTCTTAGGGACGAGAAAATAGCGGTTATCGGTGAAAACAGCTATGAATGGATTATTACATATCTTGCCGCTGTTGATAGTTCAAATGTGATTGTGCCCATTGACAAGGAGCTTGGCAGCAAGGAGATTGCGAACTTAATAGATAGCTGCGAGGCAAAGGCTTTTGTTTATGCTGAGTCAAAGAAAGCTCTCATTGAAGAGGCGAAGGCGAGTATGCCCACAGTTTCACATTATATCCCTATGGCTGATTTTGGTGAAATTATTGCCAAGGGTTGTGAAATGATTGAGGATGGAAATGACGAATTTGAAAAGAATGAAATAGACCTCGAGGCGCTTTGTACACTGATTTATACATCAGGAACGACAGGTACACCAAAGGGTGTTATGCTGAATCAGAGAAACCTCACTGTCGATATGGTAAACAGCTGTATGAACTTTTTGGAGCCTGCGGGCACTGTTGTTGTGCTTCCGCTTCACCATACCTTTGGATTTATGGCGGGGGTTCTTTGCCAGATTCACAGGGGTTATAAGGTATATATAAATAATAACCTTAAAAATGTTCTGAAAGATATTCAAAAGGCAAAGCCCTATCATATCAGTGTGGTTCCGCTGTTTGTGGAAACTTTCTATAAGAGCCTTTGGAGAACTGTTAAAAAGCAGAAAAAGGAAAAGCTTCTTAAAACTCTTATCAAGGTGAGCAACGGTCTTCGTAAGGTGGGAATCGACCTTAGAAAACAGCTCTTCCAGTCAGTGAAAAACGGCTTTGGCGGAAATCTTGAGATGATTATAGCAGGCGGTGCGCCACTTGACCTTAAGTATGCCAAGGGTTTTGAGGATATTGGCATTCAGGTTATGAACGGTTATGGAATTACTGAATGTTCGCCTATTGTTTCAACAGACAGAAACAAGAAATATCTCTTTGGCGGTGCGGGTGTTCCTATCCCAGGCGCTGAGGTGAAAATTTTTGAGCCTAACGAAGATGGCGAAGGCGAAATTCTTGTTAAAGGTGACATCGTTATGATGGGCTATTATAACAACCCAGAAGCTACAGCTGAGGCATTTGTTGACGGTTGGTTCAAGACAGGTGATGTGGGAAGACTTGACGAACACGGATTTATTATTATAACAGGAAGAAAGAAAAATATTATAATTTTAAGCAACGGCAAAAACGTTTACCCTGAAGAAATTGAAGCGGTTATTTTAAATAACGTTGAGGGCGTAAACGAGGTTATTGTGTTTGGTGAAGATGACGTTATTTGTGCGGAAATTTACACAGAAACACCTGACGAAAAGGAACGAATCAAAAAGGATGTTCAAGCCCTCAATGATACACTTCCCCCGATGAAGCATATCAGACGTGTTATCTTCCGTGACACAGAGTTTGAAAAGACAACCACAAAGAAGATAAAAAGATTTACAAGATAAGAAATAATCAGTAGAATGGCATTTATGTGCCATTTTACTGCTTAATGAGAATGTTGGAGCAGTTTATGGTAAACATAGGAAATGAATGGGATAATATTTTGAAGGATGAATTCGACAAAGAATATTATCAAAAGCTACGTGATTTTTTGGCGAAAGAGTACAGGACGAAGAGGGTTTTTCCTGATATGTACGATATTTTCAATGCGCTGAAATTCACGTCTTACAGCGATGTGAATGTGGTGATTATCGGTCAGGACCCTTATCACGGCGAGGGGCAGGCTCACGGGCTCAGCTTTTCGGTGAAAAAGGGTGTGGAGCCTCCGCCGTCTCTTAAAAATATTTTCAAAGAGCTGAATGACGATTTGGGAATTGATGTACCGAATCATGGCGAGCTTACCAAATGGGCAAAGCAAGGGGTTTTGCTTCTCAATGCAGTGCTCACTGTGCGGATGGGAGAGGCGAACAGCCACAAAAATATGGGTTGGGAGAAATTTACCGACCGCGTCATTGAACTTTTGAATCAAAGAGAAACACCTGTGGTTTTCTTGCTGTGGGGAGCAAATGCCCGTCAGAAAAAGAGCCTCATTACAAATCCCGTTCACAAGATACTGGAGTCGGTTCATCCAAGCCCGCTTTCAGCATATAACGGATTTTTTGGGTGCAGGCATTTTTCAAAGACAAATGGATTTTTGGAGTCAGTTGGCAGAAAAGCGATTGACTGGTCTTTGGATTAGATTTTGGAGGAGAAAATATGTCCAGAAAAACAGTAGAAATTTTGGGTGTGAATATTGACAGCATGACCTTTGCTGAAACGGTTGATGTGGCACAGAGCCTTATTAAAACTGATGGAATGTCAAAGATTTTCACGCCTAACCCTGAAATTATTATGTGCGCAAAAGAGGATGCTGAAATGAAAGAAATTTTGAATTCGGCGGATATTTGCACTGCTGACGGCATAGGTGTAGTGTATGCCTCGAAAATTTTGAAAAAACCTGTTCCTGAAAGAGTGGCGGGATTTGACCTTGTTTGTGCATTGCTTGAAAGGTTAGCTAAAACAAAAGAGGGAGTATTCCTTTTTGGTGCGAAATCCGGTGTGGCTGACGCGGCAAAGGCAAGAATGGAAGAAAAGTATCCGGGGATAAATATTGTAGGAACTAAAAATGGGTATTTTACGCCTAGTGATGAAGAAAAAATTGTTGAAGAAATAAACACTTCCGGAGCGAAACTTTTGCTCGTGTGTCTTGGTGCCCCCAAGCAGGAAAAGTGGATTGCGAAGTATCAGGATAAGCTGAAAGTCAATCTTGCGATGGGTGTTGGCGGAACGCTTGATGTTTTTGCAGGAGTTGCAAAGCGTGCCCCTGAGGTTTTTGTGAAGCTCAATCTCGAATGGGCATATAGAATTTTGAAAAACCCGTCAAGACTTGGAAGATTTGCGGCATTGCCAAAATTTGTTATTGAGGTTTTAAAGAACAAACAGTATGGAGGGAATAAATAATGATTTATATGTTTTTGGCAGATGGATTTGAAGAAACAGAGGCTATTGGATGCCTTGATGTTTTGAGACGTGCAAAAATAAAGGTTAATACTGTGGGCATATCCTCAAAGTGTGTTACCGGAAGTCATGACGTGATGATAATAGCAGATGTACTTAAAGACGAAATGAGGCTGGATGAATTTGACGGAATCATTTTGCCAGGCGGTATGCCCGGTGCCTCATATCTTGAGAATGACCAAGATGTGATAAATATGATAGAGTATTGTGTGGCCAACAAAAAAATGATTGCATCCATTTGTGCAGCACCTATGATAATAGGGAAAATGGGCCTGCTCAAAGGAAAGAATGCTGTATGTTATCCGGGCTTTGAAAAATTCCTTTATGAAGCAAAAATAATGGATGCTCCTGTGGTGACTGACGGACAGTTTATAACGGCAAAGGGTGCAGGGGCTGCTATGCTTTTTGGTGCTGAAATTGTTGAATATTTCAATCCTGGAAATGGTAAAAAAATTCTTGAACAGATGCAGCACAATGCTATTTAATAGGATTTGATCTAATGACAAATAAAAGGTATGAACTGAGAAAACAAATAAAAAGCGTCAGGTGGATGATTTTCTGGGTGGTTCTGGC
The DNA here is from genome assembly GCA_045580025.1 of Clostridia bacterium. GTDB lineage: Bacteria > Bacillota > Clostridia > Monoglobales > Monoglobaceae > SIG440. Next base: position 2,641 of record JAZNNB010000028.1, on the reverse strand, counting down.
TCAACTTGCCGCAGAGATGGCGGTTGAGGCACTAACTAGCTTTATGAAAAATCCGCCTCATCAGTATGTCCAGATTGCGCTTGTGGAAGCACTTTCCATTGGTGTTCCGATAATAGTTTATGCAAGGTCTGTGTGGACAAGTTCAGGGAAGGACGCTCAGCGGGAGTTTTGGCTCAATCCTTGCGGAATATATTTTGTTATACTTGCGGCACTTCTTGGGGTTTGCGGACAGTTTGTTATGATACTTCTCAATATGCCTGCAAATATATTCTCAAAAGTTGTGCTTGAGCAGACTGGAAATGATGCTGTTGCAATAGCCAGAAACGGTGGGGAGCTTTTTCTTGGGATAATTGCAGTGGTGATTATTCCGGCGGTTTTTGAAGAATTTTGGATGAGGGGAATAATTTTTTCGGCATACAACAAAAGCAACACCCTTGCAGCGATTTTCTTTACGAGCATTATATTTGCGCTTCTGCATCTTCGGTTAAACGAGGCGTTTGGCTTTTTGCTTATGGGAATTGTTGCGTCTTTTATACTGATAAAGTCCAGGTCTATTTATGCATCAATGATATATCACGCTTTCAGCAATCTTACGGCGCTTATGCTGACAAGCTTCATTTTGCCTCTTCTTGGGGATTATATCTGGTTTGTTTTTATTGCGGCGTCGGTGGGGTTTGTAATGCTCTTTGCCTTGCTTATGCTTCAGAAAAACAAAGTGAGTGTCAACAAGAACTTCAAGACACGGGGTCTTGTTGTTGGAAGTATTTTTAGTCTTCCGGTTATATTGAGTGCTTTTATTGTGGTTCTTAAATACTTTTTGATAAATTTTATAGGATGATTTGCTATGAGAAGAAGAGAGTATAAAAAGCTGTTTTCAAAATATTGGTGGTTTACTCCAAAGGGGATTTTATTTGGGGTTATTTCACTTGTGCTTTGTGTATGGATTATTCTTGTTGCGGGGGACTTTTTTGGACTTGCTCCCGGGCGTGGCAGTGAGGTTATGATAAGCATCCCAAAAGGTGCAAGTGTCAGCGAAATAGCGGATATACTCAAAGAAGAACGGGTGATAAGGTCTTCACTTTTGTTTAAAATTCAGGCAAGAATATCGAAGAATACGTATATTTTTCAGCAGGGCGGACATCTCATTGGGAAGGGTATGAGTTACCGAAAAATCGCAAAAGAGCTTTGCGATGTTCCTGATGTCAGCGAGGATGAAACTGTAAATATTATCATTCCTGAGGGTTATGAAGCGGTGCAAATTGCTGAAACTTTGGAAAAACGAGGACTTGTTGACAAGGAACGTTTTTTGGAGCTTTTGGAAAAAGGCGAGTTTGAATTTGACTTTATTTCAGAGATAGACAGAAAAGAAAATCGTCTTGAGGGATATTTGTTCCCTGCCACCTATGAAATAGGTCTTTGGGAAACAGAATGGGACATAATAAACAAGATGCTTAAAGCCTTTGAGTCTTATGTAGTTCCGGTCTATGAAGAGGCGGACACAAAATATTCACTTGATGAGGTTGTTATTCTCGCATCAATAGTGGAACGTGAAGCGGCAAATGACAGCGAACGGGGGAAAGTGGCATCGGTTTTTCACAACCGCCTCAGGATAAATATGGCACTTGGCTCTTGTGCTACTGTTCAGTATATAATAAAAGAACGAAAAGATGTTTTGAGTAATGCAGATACAAAAATAAAGTCGCCATATAACACGTATATAAATACCGGTCTTCCCATAGGACCTATTGCATCACCGGGGGTTAGTTCTATAAAGGCAGTGCTTTATCCAGAAGATACGGATTATTTGTATTTTGCAGCAAGGGCGGATGGCAGTGAAAATGTTTTTTCAAAAACGCACGATGAACACCTTAAAAATGTAAGGAATTTGCAGAATTAGTTTTGATTTAAAAAAGGGGAAGCTTTTGAAATGAAAGCATGGATTGAGGAAGATAATATAAATTATGAATATATAATAAGGTATCTTCGAGATACCATTCCATCGTCAAGTGGGTTAATTCTCGAGATGGAGGAGTATGCAAAAAAACACGAGGTTCCCATTTCGCAGCCTGAAAGCATCAGGTTTGTAGAGGTGATTCTTAAAATTGCCGGGGCAAAAAAGATACTTGAACTTGGCACAGCCATTGGATATTCTGCTATAAGAATGACAAAGGCATCAGACGCCGAAGTTGTTACGGTGGAAATTTCCGAGGAAATGGCAAAAATTGCGACCGAGAATTTCCAAAAGGCAGGATGTGCAGATAAAATAACACTTCTGGTGGGGGATGCCCGAGAGGTTGTTTCTGATATGGAGGGAGAAGAGCTTTTTGATGTTATCTTTGTGGATGCTGCAAAGGGACAATATATGGAGTTTTTCCCTCACTGTGAGAGGCTTTTGAAAAAAGGCGGGATGCTCATTTCGGATAATGTCTTATACAAGGGAATGACCGCCAATGATGAACTTGTGGTAAGGCGGAAAATTACCATAGTGAGAAGATTGAGAAATTATCTTGAGATGCTGAAAAACAACAAAAATTTCAGCACAGCACTTTTGCCCATTGGCGATGGTGTTGCTCTCAGCTTTAAGGAGTGAACAAGACGTGCTGGTTAAAAACGACAATCTTAATAAGCACAAGGATTTCAG
>JAZNNB010000027.1:0-5817 GCA_045580025.1 Clostridia bacterium | reverse complement strand
CATCAAGTTCAAGAATTCTGTAAAGGACAAGGCTCAGCTTGTTCATACCCTCAATGGCTCGGGTGTTGCTATCGGCAGAACTGTTGCTGCAATCTTAGAAAACTATCAGAATGCTGATGGTTCGGTTACTGTTCCTGAGGTTCTCAGACCTTATATGGGCGGAAAAGAAATAATTCTTCCTGAAGAATAATTAAAAAAAAGAAAACCCCCTCAAGTGCTTGAGGGGGTTTGTTAAATAAAAGATAGATAATAAACCCCTCTCCATTAAGGAGAGGGGTTTTACGTTATTTACATTAAATTTATTTCCAGAAATCACAGATGTCTTTCTTTTCTTCAATCTGGTGAAGAATGATGAGCATTCTGGGAAGATGGAATGGACCTTTGAAGATATTACCCTTGAGATAGTTGGCGGGAGTATTGTCATAGTGGAGATAACCATACCATTCGCCAAATTTCTTGTCGGCAAAGTTGGTAAATGCATAATCAAGAAGCTGTTCATAGCTTTCGAGATATTTATTGTCACCAAACACTTCATATGCCATACGGTTTGCAATGATAGCTTCGTTCTGAGGCCACCAGAGCTTCATATCCCATTCAAGCGCTGTTGGAGGGTTGCCCAATACGTCTGTAAAGGAGATAATACCACCGTGTTTTTTGTCGATACCTAAAGGCATTGTCCAGTCGATAATTTTCTTTGCTGCCGAGAGGGCCTCGTCGTTTTTGTCCATAAGACCTTCGCCAATCAAAAACCAAGCGGTTTCAAGTCCGTGGCCTGGGTTTACAAGACGGCCCGTTGGTGTGTCCATAAACTTTCCGTCAGCAGAAACGTTTTCAAGGAGTGCGTGAACATCCTCGCAGAGAAGCCCGCAAGTAACAAGCTTGTGAGCAAGCTCACGAGCAATCTCGGAATATTTCTCACTGTTTTGTCCACAGCTTGCCATTGTTCTTGCCACAGACATCATAATCATTATGGGAGAATGTGAGATGCCTGAAGTGTAGAACTTGGGTGGGTTAAGCTCAGGATGGTTATAGCATTTCCACGCCATGTCAAAGTATTTTTCGGCACTTGCCCAAACCTTCGGGTCCTTTGTTGCCTTGTAATATTCGGCACAACCAATACAAGCAAAGGTTTCAGTGAAATAGTAGCGACGCTTCTGGATGGGATTTCCCTCACGGGTAACGGTGAAAAACATTCTGCCATCAGCATCTTCAACTTTTGGCAAAAAGTTGTAAAGATTTTCTGCGGCTTTTAAATATTCCTCACGCTTTTCAACACAGTTGTAAGCCTTGGCAAAAGTCCAAAGGGCACGGCCCTGGAACCAACCGCTTTTTTCGGTGCCATAGACCTTTCCTTCCCTGTCTATTTGTGTAAAAATTCCGCCAAATTCATCATCAAAGGCGTTTTTCAGCCAGAAGGCAAGAATATCATCGGTTAAATACTTTTTAAAATCCATTTTTATACCCCCAAAAGTTAAAATTGTACATAATAAGTATAGCAAAGGCACCAAATTTTGTCAATATAAGGGCCTTAAATGCGGATTAAAGCTTTGAAAGTGCGTCTATGCATTTTCTGCAAACAATTTTATTTTCAAAGATAACAGTATCGTGGACTTCTCCGCAAAAGATACAGGCACAGGAGGACTCATATTTTCGGAGCATAATCTTTGTGTCCTCCACAAAAATTTCAAGGGAGTTTTTGGGTTCAATGCTGAGCTTTTTGCATATCTCTTTGGGAAGAACAACTCTGCCCACAGGGTCAACCTTTCTCACTATTCCCAAATTTCCCTTTGCGGTGCGTACTGTATTTTCGGGGTGTTTTTGAATAACAATAAAGTCACCATCAACAAAAATTTCCAAAGCCTCTTTCGGTTCTATGCAAAGGGTGTTGCACAGTTCTTTGGGTATAACGATTCTGTCAAGGGAATCAACAGGTCTTACAATTCCAGTAGATTTCATTTCTAAACCTCTCCTTTAAATAAAAATTTCCAATTTTCAGCTGCGAAAAGTGGTCCGTTTTGTCCACTTTTTTATTTATATTACCATATTTGTAAAATAAAGTCAATAGATTGCGCAAAAAAAGTTTTTTTGTTTTTAAATATAAAAAAACAACAAATGTGACCTTTCGGTCACACTTGCTGTTCCCCTTTATGCAATTAGTAAAACTGGAATATCTGATTAAAAATAAATCTTACGCCTTGCCCACTGAACCGAAAAGTTCCATTTTTTCTTTTACGGTTTCTTTGATTGCTTCAACACCGGGTGCTAAAAGCTTTCTTGGGTCAAAGCCCTTTCCTTCAAGGTCTTTGCCAGCCTCTACGTATTTTCTCACGGCGGCAGCAAATGAAAGCTGACATTCAGTATTTACATTTATCTTTGAAACGCCAAGAGAAATAGCACGCTTAATCATATCTTCAGGAATTCCTGTACCTCCGTGAAGAACAAGAGGCATTGGATGTGTAGCCTCACTGATTTTTTCAAGAGCTTCAAAGTTCAGGCCCTGCCAGTTTGCAGGATATTTGCCATGAATGTTTCCTATGCCGGCAGCAAGGATGTCAACACCAAGGTCGGCAATCATCTTGCATTCTGCCGGGTCAGCAACTTCGCCTGCTCCAACAACACCATCTTCTTCTCCGCCGATTGAACCAACTTCAGCTTCAACAGAGATGCCCTTTGAGTTTGCAAGAGCAACGAGCTCTTTTGTTTTTTCGATATTTTCTTCGATTGGATAGTGTGAACCGTCAAACATTATTGATGAAAAACCTGCTTCAATGGCACTGAGTGCACCTTCATAAGTGCCGTGGTCAAGATGAATAGCCACGGGGACAGTGATGTTTAAACCTTCAAGCATTCCCTTCACCATATTGACAACGGTTTTGAAACCGGTCATATATTTGCCTGCACCCTCAGAAACACCGAGGATAACAGGAGAATTGCATTCCTGTGCTGTCAAAAGGATAGCTTTTGTCCATTCAAGGTTGTTTATATTGAACTGTCCAACAGCATATTTTCCTTCCTTTGCTTTTTTAAGCATTTCAGTAACTGATACCAACATTTTGTTATTCCCCCTATCTGTAACTACTAAATATAATACCATTCGCCACAAGATATGTCAATAAAAAACTCAAAAATACAAGGGAAAATTTACATTTTCTTAAAAAAGTTGAAAAAAATTTCTTTTTGTGATAAAATATCTCATTGAGGATTGGTAAAATATATAATTATTATGTACTGTTTTCAAAAAATTATTTAGGTGTGGTATTGATGAAAAGCAAAATGAAAAGCTTTGCCAAATTTCTAAACGAAAATTATTTTTATGTCCTTGCGGTCGTTTCTCTGCTTATTCCGGATATATTGCTCAAATATCTGGTTTGGCCCAAGGTATACGATGAATTTTTTGCTACGACTGTTCCGCTGGTGTTTGACTTTTGCTGGATTTTCATTCTGCTGCTCGGTACACTCTTTTTCTTACCAAAAAACTGGGGACGTGCGGTTTTTGGAATAGTCGGCGGAGTCCTTATTTTACTTTCCTTTTCACAGTATATTTATTTTCAGATTTTCAATCAGTTTTTCAGAATAAGCAGCATAGCTCTTGCAGGAGAGGGTGGCGAATATTTTTCATACGCCATTTCTTATCTTGACGCAAGACTTGGTGTGTGCAGTGCAATTTCTCTTTTTTGTCTTACACTAACTTTGGTGCGGTGGAAGGTGCCGGTGTTTAGGCACAAATGGAAAAAAGTTTTTGTGCTTGCGCCCGTTTTGGGGCTTGTCTTTATGCATATATTTATGCAGCCACAGCTTTTTGGAGAGTCTGACCAGGACTGGGATTCATGGAGCAAGCCTCGGGTTATTTATCAGAAATTCAATGATGTCAACAAGGGAATAGACGTTATGGGTCTTTACCAGTTCACAGCGAGGGATGTATACAAAAGCTATTTTTCGGGCAGCAAATATGGCGAAGATGATTTTGAAAAGGTGAGGGCGTTTGCGGAGGAAAAACGCAAAACACAAGCATCAAATGAATATACCGGTGCTTTGAAAGGCAAAAATCTGATTGCGGTAATGCTTGAGGGCATTGACGATTGGATGATAAGTGAAAAATATACCCCAACCATAAAATATATGATGGAAAACGGCATAAACTTTGAAAATTATTATGCCCCAACCTTTGGAACGGGATATACGCTTGGCTCGGAGTTTTGTTTTCATACGGGGTTTTATACTCCGCCGTCAGAGGTAAGCGCAGTGAACTTTGCGGCAAACAGTTTCCCGTATGCTCTTCCCAAACTTTTTGCTGACGCAGGTTACAGCGCAAACTCCTTCCATTATAACAATCAGGAGTTTTATAACCGCGGAATTTTGCACAAGAGTCTTGGATATGAGAAATATCATTCGTTTCAGGATTACGGACTTCCTGATTATGTGGCACAGGCGGACAGCAACATAATGAAATATGACGAAATTTATGCGGATATGACAAAGGATGCACCCTTTTTCTCCTTTGTGATAACCTATTCGGGACACGTGCCATATACCTTTGATGATGCAAAGCTTGCACTGGCAAAGGAAAACCATCCCGAGCTTGTGGACAAGACTATGTTTACAGAAAAAAACAACTGTCTTATTCTGGCAAAGGATACCGATGACTTTTTTAAAGAACTCCTAAGGAGGCTTGAAGAAGACGGAATTTTGGAGGATACTGTTATTGCGGTGTTTACCGACCATTATGCATACGGCTTTTCTGACCCTGAGAAGCTCCTTGAATATAATAAAGAGGCTGGAGATGAGCTGATGTATCGGGTTCCGGCATTTATATATTCTGAAGGGATAGAGCCAAAGAAAATAACAAAGCCTACCCAGACAGCGGACTTTTTGCCCACGCTTATAAACCTCTTCGGGCTTTATGACAGCGGATGCTATATTGGAGAGGATGTTTTTTCCGAAAAAGAGGGCTTTGCGTATTTTGGAAATTCAGCGTGGCTTGACGAAGCGGTGTATTATGTTCCAGGCGAGGAAGCACCAACCGGTGAGGAAGAACGGGTAAAACGCGGCTGCGAAAAGGTTCGCAAGTGCCTTGAAATAAATGATATTGTGGTTGTTGGGGATTTTTTCAAAGAAAAGTAGTAATGATATTGTAATGATATTTTAGCAAAAAAGATACTTGTAAACATAAGGATTTTGTGATACAATCAAAGCATAGGGACAAGTTTTGGAAAGGGGACTATGTGATATGGATAACGCAAATTTTTCAAAAACAGTGAAGTTCAGCGTTGAAAAAGAAAAACTGGATACCAGAACGATTATTCTTTCGGTACACAGTGCTCTTATGGAAAAGGGCTACAATCCCATAAGCCAGATGGTTGGATATATTATGTCGGGGGACCCGTCTTATATTACTGCCCACAATGGAGCGAGGACCCTTATCCAGAGGATTGAAGCTGATGAAATTCTTGAAGAATTGGTAAGGTTTTACGTAGACGAAAAAAACAGATAAGAAAGACGGCTGCGATTTGATTTCGCAGCTTTTCTTTTGGGGAAAGAGGGTATAAAATTGAAAAAAGTGCTGATTGTTGTGGATATGCAAAATGATTTTATTGACGGTGCTCTTGGAACAGGCGAGGCGCAGGGAATTGTGGAAAAGGTTAGGGAGAAAATTGAAGGCTTTGACGGTGAGGTGGTTTTCACTTTGGACACTCATGGTGAGGACTATCTCGAAACGTTGGAGGGCAAAAAGCTTCCCGTTTCCCACTGCATCAAGGGGGAAACAGGCTGGGAAATTCATCCACGGCTTAAAGGCTTTGCGAAAAACCAAATTGAAAA
>JAZNNB010000026.1:0-4270 GCA_045580025.1 Clostridia bacterium | reverse complement strand
TTTATAATCGATGATAAAATGGAATCATCACCGCTGTTGTGGAAACCATAATATCCCGAAATCAAGACGTCAATGGAGCGTTTGCTGTTTCCATGGGGGAGGTATTTTCCAATGTCCTGAAATTCTTTGAGGTTAACCTCGTTTATTTTTGAGTCCTTGATAATTGAAATATACATTCTGAGGGCATCGTCCGCCATAGTTTTCACTGAGTAATAGTTTTTGATGGTTTCTCGTGAATATTCGCCAAGGTGGTCCTTGAACCCTTTGTTCTTGGGGTCAAGAATCTTTTTTATGTCACGGCAAAGTGCCTCGGTTGTGGTCAGCGTGCAACCACGGCAACAGAAGTTTGTGTCAATGGCGACAGAAAGCTTGTCTTCATCAAAGATGCCGATATAGCCCTCGTTTCCTGCAATAATAGCGGGCTTTTTCGCTGCCATCGCTTCGAGTGCGGCACGGCTTACACCCACAAAAACATCAGCTGATGCTGTGAACTTGTTTATATCTGTTCTGCCGCCTGTGGTGATGATTATTCGCTGTCCGAGAGCCTTGTTGGTGGCGTCTGCCTCTTCGCAGATTTTGTCAAGGTCGTTTCCGCCGCCCACAATCACCACCTCAAGATTCGGGAAGGATTTTGAAAGTTCGGGAACTGCTTCAATGAGCTTGTGTGCTGCAAAGCTGCGGTCTGTGTCCATTCGGCTTACATAAACAATTCGAGTTTTGTTTTTGCCAAATTTGAATTCCTTTGCTATATCAGAAAAGTCGATATCCTCCGAAAATTTTTCCATATCAACGCCGTTGATGGTAACCCTGATGTTATCGGCATCTGAACCATAATTTTCAATTAGATAGTTTTTTATGTCGTCACTTACTGCAAGGGAACGGTCTCCCCAGTTGCTCAAAAGATTGAAAGGAAATCTCGTATTAAACACCCAATGGGCAGTGGTAACAAAGCGAAAACCATATTTCTTTTGAAGAAGTCCGCAAAGGAACCCCGGAATTCTTGCATGGGCGTGGACCACGTCAATTTTATAATCCAAAATAATCCGCTTAAGACGCTTGTATGCACCCAGCATAGAACAAAGTTTTTTATTGTGGAGAGCAACATCAAAGTGGGTTATGCCTGCTTCTTCAAGCTCGCGGACATAAGCTCCGCCATTTGATGCCACAAAGACTTCGACGCCCCGACGTGCCAGTTCCTTTGACAGTTCAACAATGTGCGTTTCCGCACCGCCGATATCAAGCTGCATTGTTGCCATTAAAACTCTCATACAAAAATCCCTGTCCTTTATTTATTTTTGGGTTCAATGTTATCTTTTGCCCGAGGGCTGAAAAAGTCCTCTGCAAGCTTTGTCATTTTTGCAGTGTCGCAAATATAATAGGAAATTCCGTTTATTGTCTGGGGATAGCCCGGCAACTGATGCATAGTAACGTTTTCGGATGAAATCTTGCTGATTGTACCAAGGTGTGAAAGCAAATCCTTTGCTGTATAATTTGTCCTTACGTTGTCACATACAACGTCAAAAAGGTCCTTTGCGCGAAGCAGATATTTGGGTTGAAGCTTTTGGCTGATAAGCTCTTTGATAAATGCCTGCTGTGCCTCTATTCTGCCCAAATCCCCTGTTACATAGCCTTTGTATCCGGGATTGCCCTGCCTGAATCTCATAAAATCGTGAGCTGCCTTGCCGTCAAGGTGCTGCATACCGGGTTTTAGGTCGATATGGAGATTCTGAACGGGGTCATCGTACTTCATATGGAAAGGAATGTTGAAATCCACACCGCCCAGAGCATCGATTATCTCTTTGAAACCATCAAAGTTTACACTCATAAAATAGTGTATGGGAAGCCCGGTGACAAGCTTTACCTTTTGAACGCTGAGTTCCTCAGGCTCCTGAAGATTTCCACGTTTGACTTCGGACATACCAACACCGATGGCTGCGTTTATTTTCTGATAGCCGCGTCCCATAGGAATTCGTGTGTCACGGGGAATAGAAATGATGTTTATGTCCTTTGTCCTGCCGTTCATACTTACAAGCATAATGGTGTCGCTGCGCATTCCACCCTCGTCAACCCCCAGGAGGAGAATATTCACAATTCCCACACCGCTTGTCTGCTCATCAAGGGATGCAAGGGTTATACCTTCGCCAAGATAGAGATTCGCAAGAAGTTTGGCAGACAAAACGCCTCCGGTGGTAGCAACCACCAGACACAAAACACATATAAAAGCTAAAATTGTTTTTCCTTTTTTGCTGAACATATCAAAATCATTTCTTTCTGTAAAACAAATTTTTTGTCGATAATGAGAATAAATACATTTTTTAAATTATATCACTGTTTTAAGGCAGCGTCAATAAATCCATATGGATATAACACCAAATTTACAAAGATTTTACATTTCGCAAAGGTTTTTATCGGTGCGCTTGTAAAGGACAAACTTGTTGCCGATAACCTGAACAACCTGAGATGCTGTTTCTTTTGCCAGTTCCTCGGCTGCTTCCCTTGCTGTCATCATAGAGTTTTCAAGAACGTGAACCTTTATAAGCTCACGTGCACCCAGCGCGTTCTTTATCTGCTCAATCATATTTTCGCCGATACCGTCCTTTCCCACCTGATAAAGACTGGGAATTTGGCTTGCGAGTCCGCGAAGGTATGCTCTTTCTTTACTTGTCATTTTATTTTTCCTCCTCTAAGCAATCCGAAAGCCTTGCAAAGTCTGAAAGGCTCAGCTTTTCCCCACGGATACTTTGGTCAAGGCCAAGAAACGAAAGGGCGGATAAAAGTTTTTCTTTTTCTATGTTTATATAGGGGCTTTTTGAAAGGGCGTTTAAAAGCGTCTTTCTCCGTTGCCCAAAAGCCGATTTTATTATTGCAAACATCTGCTTTTTGTTTTTTACCTTTACGGTTGGCTCATCGGTTACAGCAAGACGTATCACCACCGAGGCAACTTTTGGCTGAGGCATAAAGCAATGGGGCTCTGCTTTTACTACAATATTTGGAACAGTATAAAACTGTACCGCAAGGGACAGAGCACCATAATCCTTTCCGCCGGGGAGCGCTGCCATACGGTCGGCAACCTCCTTTTGGACCATAACGGTGAGAGATTTGATTTTTACGTTTTCTTCGAGAAATTTCATTATAATGGGTGTTGTTATGTAATAAGGAAGATTTGCAACAACGTGGACTTCGTTATCTCCAAAGTTTTCTTCAATCAATTTTTTCAAATCAACCTTGAGAACGTCTTCGTTTACCACCTTTACGTTGTCAAATTCGCTCAAAGTGTGGTCAAGCAGGGGTATAAGGCTCTTGTCAATTTCAACCGCAACAACCGATTTTGAAGCTTTTGCAAGCTCTCGGGTGAGAACACCTGCTCCCGGACCGATTTCAAGGGCACAACATTCCTTTGAAACACCGGACGCTGAAACGATACTGTCGAGAACATTCTTATCTATAAGGAAATTCTGACCCAGTGATTTTGAAAAGGAAAAGCCGAAGCTTTCGATAACCTTTTTAAGCTGAGACGGATTGTATAGTTCCAATTCTTGTCAACCTCCCCCCGAATATGAAACAATGGACATTGCACGAATTGTCCAATGCCCAATCAAAATAATATTTTCACCAAAATTTTGCAAAAAATATTGACAAAGGCAAAACCTTATGATACAATACTAGTCTATTATAGTGCATACTTTTGCGTATTTTTCAATTTCACCCTTATTTTTTACTGTATTTGCAGTATATCACAGGTGTATGAAAATTGCAATAGTTGTTTAAAATATTTTTGTGAAATTTTTTCCAGTTTTGGCGAAAATCACACAATATATTGTGTCGCTATATGAGTTTATATACTATTCTGCTGGGCAGCTGCCGAACGGCAAATATTACGAAGAGGTGATTTTTTTATGGTACATCCGGTGCAACTTGGCAAAAATACCCGAATGAGCTATGGTAAGATTAGGGAAGTTATTGACATGCCAAATCTTATCGAAATCCAGAAAAATTCTTATGACTGGTTTTTGGAGGAAGGACTGAAAGAGGTCTTCCACGATGTGTCACCCATCACTGACTATGCGGGAAACCTTATTCTGGAATTTATTGATTACAGAATAGATATGACCCCCAAATATGACATTGAGGAGTGCAAGGAGCGTGACGCTACATACGCTGCTCCCCTCAGGGTAAAGGTGCGTCTTATCAATAAGGAAACCGGTGAAGTCAAGGAACAGGAAATTTTTATGGGTGATTTCCCCATAATGACACCCTCTGGTACCTTTAT
>JAZNNB010000025.1:0-24736 GCA_045580025.1 Clostridia bacterium | reverse complement strand
TTCAAGCACCGCATCGGTATTTTCAAAATTCACTGTATCATAACCTTTTTCAGAAAGGATTGCTAGGGCCTCACGCATATCATTTGCCGCCAAAAGCCGTTCCAAATCCAGATTTGAGAGCATATTGTTTTCGCTTGCGTGAAGACGGGCTACAGCGTAAGTATACATTTCGGGCATTTAATTCCCTCCTTCGCTGTCAAACAAAAACTTGTTTAGCATATCCGAGAGTTCCTCAGCTTCTGCATCGAAAATCGCATCCACAGTGCAGTTTATTTCAATGTTTCCATAAACAATAACGAAACCGTTTTTATCAGCTACATTTCCCGCCTTTGCATCAAGACCTTTTTTCTCAAGGAGAGACTTAAAGCTTTCTGTCATACTTTCAAAATCACGATTGGAAAGAATAACGGTTCCATTTTTGTCTTGTGCATACTTTGTCAGTACTTTTCCAAGAAAGGCAAAATATTCATCATCGTTCTGGTTCTTTATATCATTTCTTGCCGTTTCCAAAACAGCTTTGATAATTTCCTGTTTCTTAAAAAGCTCTGCTCTTTTCTTTTCAATTTCATCAGATGCTTTTATGCGATTCAATATTTCCTTTGTTTTCTTTTCTTTTTTCACCTTGTAGTCGTCAAGAATTTTCTGAGCTTCTTTTTTTGCAGCAGAAATCATTTCATTTGCTTCATTATTTGCTTTGAGGATAATTTCCTCTGCCTTTTTAACTGACTCATTTTCAATTCTATCAAGTATATTTGAAAGTCCTGTCATACAATATTCCTCCTATGCCCAAAGCCCATCGCTTTGAGTTTTCATAAAATATAGTCTTTCTTTAAAGACCAAGCGCAGGAATACCAACAACTGCAAGAATTGAAATAAGAAGTGCAAGGATTGCATATGTTTCAACCATTGCCGCAAAAATTATAGCTTTACCCATCTGTTCAGGCTTTTTTGCAACAAGGGCAATACCCGAAACCGCAGCTCTTGCCTGACGGATTGCAGACCAAAGACCAACAAAGCCCATAGGAAGACAAGCTACAAAATAAAGTATACCCTCAGCAAGAGAAATTGCATCTCCACCGCCGCCAAGAACACCAATCTGTGAAAGTGTGATAAAAGCAATAAGAAGCCCATAAATGCCCTGTGTACCAGGAAGAAGTTGGAGAATCAGAACCTTACCAAACTTCTGAGGATCTTCCGTAACAACCCCTGCTGCCGCTTCACCTGCCATACCTACGCCCACTGCAGATCCGATGCCTGCAAGAAGTGCCGAAAGTGCCGCACCCAAAAGGGCAAATGCCATACCTAATCCATTCATAAATTCCATATTTAATAAAACCTTTCCGCCTGCAAATTTTTTTGTTGCAACCGCAGGCAAGTTTGCTTAATAATTTTCTTAAATTTAATTATTTTCTATCTCAAAATACGCTGTGTCAGCTCGAAATGGCTCATATTTCTCGCCACCACCGTCATAGAACTTCCCAAAAAATTCTACAAACTGAAGACGGTTTGTGTGAACATAAGCGCCAAGAAGATTTATGCCTATGTTCAGCGTGTGCCCTACAACAAATACTATTGTAAAAGCTACGGCGCCCAAAATCCCTCCGCCAAACATACTTCCCATTTTGTTGAATACGTTGGCAATAACACCTGTTGCAAGCCCAAGTGCCAGAAGTCTTGAATATGACAAAATATCACTTAGATAACTTGTTACGCCATAAAGTTCATAAAGACCTTTAGCAAGTCTTTTTGCCGGATTTCTCGAAGAACGTCCCGCAGTAAGCGTGACGCCAATAGCACCCAAAATCGCAACAACAGCCGCTATCCTTCCTGCTGTGCTCGATAAAATAAAACTTAAATTTGTCATATCCACAAACATCTGCATAGAAAGAAGATAAGCTATTGCCCCACCAACCAGCATATACCAGAAAACCACATCATAAATGGCATCCTTCCATTGTTTTGTGCGAACAAGCGAATACAGCTTCATTCCAAGGCCTGCAAAAATATGGATTATTCCAACAAAAAGTGAAAACACCAACATTCGCATAGGCTCATCCATAGGCGAAAACCAGAGTGGCTTTATAACAATTTCTTTGTCAAAAAATGTTCGAGCCACAACCTGAATTGCATCACCAAAGTATCCACCAAACATAATGCCCCAGAAGGTAGTTGAAATTCCGCAATAGAGATACATTTTAAGGGATTTCTTCATACCTGATTTCATTTTCGGGAACTTCCACAGTGCAAATCCGCAAAGGAGAACCATTAGAAATCCGTAAGCTGCATCCGAAAGCATAAGTCCAAATAGAAAATAATAGAAAACTGCCATCGCAGAAGTGGGGTCAATCTCGCCGCGTCCTGGAAGGCTGAATGTTTCAAGCACACCCTCGAGAGGTGCTGCAAACCCATTGTTTTTAAGTGCAACAGGAACATCATCACCATCTGCATCAGTGAATTCCACTGCAACATCAACAGTTTCCGTCAATGCTTTTTCCAGTTTTTCGGTATCTTTTTGGGGCAAGTATCCGGTAAGACCAAACACACGTTTGCTGTGACCAAGTCTTTCTATTACCTGATATTTTTCAATACGCATATCAAAATAATCAACTATAAATTTAAGGTCATCACGAAAAACTTTTGACTCACGAATTTTTCTTTTATTCTCCGCCAGCTGTTTTTTAGCCGATTTTATGCGTTCTTCAAATTCAGTTATTTTTTCAGCGGGAGTGCCATCAACATTGACCACTGGTGCAATTAACCCCATATATCTGAGAACTTCCTCGCACTTTACTGCAAATTCTTTGATACACACAGCCATAACGCAAGTCTGATTTTCACTTCGGCTTACTAAATCAAAATGTACATTTTCTTTAAGTTCAACGAGTTCTTTCTTCTCACAGCATTCATCAAAATACATTTTCAAGCTGTCAATGTCATAGTTTTCAGAAAACGTTCCTAAGAACGCAGTTGTCTTTTTAGTTCCCGAAAATCGCATAGAAACCTCAAGACCTTTCCACGGGCTAAGTGCTTCAATATTTGAAGAAAGATTTATTATTTCTGATTTTAAATCAACAATTTCCTTTTCAAGCCCCACAATGTATGACGCCTTGCCAAGAATTTCATCACGCCGCAATACATGGCTTTCATATTCACGGGCAGACATCCTCTCCAGTCCCATAAGGGAAGAAAACAACGATTTTTCTTCAGGAGAATAACGTCCTAAGACCTCAAGAGCTTGCACGGCATCAGCCTTTGCTTTTTGGAACTTTGCCTGAAAAATAGCGGTTTCAACCTTTCCAAAACCATCGTCCGTGTCAAATGCTTTCACATCAATAACACCAATACGCTGCAAAGTTTCAAGAATTTTTTTCCTGTCCTTAAGCAGCCCGAAGATGTTAACCCTTGACATAGGTAAAACTGCCATTTATGCCACCTCCTATTTTCTAACAGGAAATCAATTTTTCCTTTACCAATTCAACTGCTTTTGAGAATTTGCTTTCAGCTCGAGCTTTGAGTTCATCAAGCTCTCCCTCAAAACCAAGTCTCGTCTTTTTGCTTTCCTCGTCTGCTGTCTTTGCGCAGATATCAACCGCATTACTAAATTCAGTTTCTCCATCGGCTTTTGCCGCTTTGATACACTTTTCACATTCGGTCTTTGCTGCATCAATTATGTTCTGTGCACGGTCAATCGCTTCACGCTCGGTTTGTTCCGCCATTTGCTCTGCCTCGCGTATTTTTTCAACAGCATTTGTGCCCATTTTTTCACATCCTTTTATAGCAAATTTTATTTTGCAAATATGGAAACATTTTACCATATTTTCTATTTTGTGTCAACTGTGTTCCCAGTCCATTTTAACAAATAATATTCTGCCATTATCTTGTAATTTTTATTCCATTGTGCTATACTCAAAATGTATATTTTTGAAAGGAGCATAAAGTATGGACAGCATAAAAATTTTACATTGTGCAGATTTTCATATCGGAGCATCACGTACGGGACTGAAAGGTGCCCTTTCGTCAGGCAGCACTGAAATAAAGAATACTTTTTTCAAGGTGCTTGACCTTTGCCACAAAGAAGCTGTTGACTTTTTGCTCATTGCGGGAGATTTGTTTGATACACCTTTCCCTGATACCGAAACAGCTGCCGAAATAATTCAGGCAATGTCAAATATCCCAGATACAATTATTGCCATTTCACCCGGAAATCACGACTGTGCCTGCCCCGGAAGCTTTTATCTTAAGAACGATTTCCCCGACAATGTAATTGTCTTTACCTCTTTTGCAGAATATTTTGACTTTCCTGAGAAAAAAGTACGTCTTTTTGGTGCGGCTTTCACAGACCGGTTTGAAAGAATTCCTCTGCTCTCACAAAAACTTGATGTTCATCCTGAATTTATAAATCTTTGCGTTCTTCACGGTGACGTTGTTTCAGAACTTTCTGAGAGTTTATACAACCCTATATCTCAAAACTCCATCAAGGAAAGCGGCCTCGATTATCTGGCACTGGGGCACATACACAAACGAAGTGAAATCAAAAAGGCAAACGACACCTTTTTCTCTTATTGCGGTTGCCCTGACGGCAAAGGCTTTGACGAAGATGGAAGCCGAGGGGTTTATATTGGTAATGTCAAGAAAGGTCATTGTGACCTTTCTTACACCGAACTTTCATCAAGGCAGTATATCTTTACAGAAACCGATATTTCAGATTGTGACACCTCTGCTGCTATTTCTTCAAAAATTATTGCACAGTTGAAGAAACAATTTCCCGAAACTTTTGACAAGAATCTCTATCGTCTTAATTTAGTGGGTGAAATTGATTTCAGTTTCTCGCCCAATATTTCTCAGATTGAAACTACACTTTCTGAAGCGTTAGAATATATAAAGGTAAAAGACTGCACAGAATTTCAAATAAAAGATATAGAAAAAATTGCTTCAGAAAATACCTTACGGGGAATTTTTGTCCAAAAAATGTTAGAGCTTTCTAAAAACTCAAACACCGAAGATGCTCTTGTATATCGCTCCGCGCTTAAATTGGGACTAAAAGCTTTTGAAAGCGAGGTGACTCTTGGTGCTAATTAAAAAAATCGACATTGAAAACTTTGGGAAATTCAGTGGGCAAAGCATAAACTTTAGCCCCGATTTCAACTTGATTTTCGGCAAAAATGAAGACGGAAAATCAACTCTTATGTCCTTCATCAAAATGATGTTTTATGGAAATAGCAGTAAGGGCAGTTCTGATATCACAAAGAACATCCGAAAAAAATATTCACCTTGGAATGGTGCCCCTATGTCTGGTGCCATTGAATTCGAAACAAATGATGGGAATTTCAGACTTCACAAAGAATTCAAAAAAACCTCCGCCAGCGACAAGGTTACTGTCTTAAATCTTGATACTGGTGAAAAACAGCCACAGCTTTCTGTTTCCGAAATTGGCGAGACCTTTTTGGGTATGGACCTTGGCGAATTTGAACGCAGTGTATTCATTGAAAATTTTGGAGGTTTTTCCTCTGACGCTGCAGGCGACAGCCTTGCTATGCGCATTTCAAACCTTTCTGTAACTGGGGATGAAAATTTTTCACAAAACACTGTTATACAGCGAATTTCATCTGCAAAAGAAGAGCTGATTTCAAAAAGCGGCAAAAAAGGTCTTCTTGTTAATGCAAAAATGCGTCTTGAAAAACTTGAAGCCCAGCTTGAAGCTTTTTATACAGAAAGCAAAGCACAGTTTTCACTTATGACGGATATAAGCACTCTAAAAAGCGAAATATCCGGCATCGAAAGTTCCCTTGAAAACATTGCACTTTCAGAAAAAAGAAAATACGCAGAAAAAGAACTTTCCATCCTTGTGACTCTTATTGAAAAGCTTGAAAGAAAGCAGGAAATTCTTGACGCACTTAATAAAATCTTTCCTGATTTAAACGATTTACAGCCATTTATCAACCAGGGCAATGAACTCAAAAAACAGATTGATGATAGTTTTTCATCATCACAAAATCCTTATGAATCAATTCCCGACAGCGTATATATTAAGCTTCATGACCTTGAACAAAAATCAGAAATTTCTGACCGTGATAGTGTTATTTTTGCTAATAATATAATTCCCTCAAAGAAAAATTTAGAAAAAGTGCTAGACCTTTGCAAGAAAAAAAGAAAGTTTACAGCATTCTTTGTCCTTGCTCTGTCCGCAGCTTTGGGCATAGGATGCCTTTTTGTTTTTAAGTTTTATGTTGCCCTCGCCCTATGTTTTGCTGGCATTGTAGCTTTTTTAGCTATCTTTCCCAAAAACACCTCAAAACTTTTTAAAAATATTTCAGTAAGGCTTGCAAAACAAGAGTTTGAAAACTGTCTGTTGCTCCTTTCTTTTTACAGTGAAGACCTGAAGAATGCCTCTGTCGATGACATAAAAGCCAGAATTCAAGCTCAAAAATCAATGCTTGAAGACGAAATTTCAGGGATTCTTGAAGAAAATAAATGCTGTACGGTTGAAGAGCTTAAATCCAAAACCGTATCGCATCAAAATTCCTGCCTTGCATCCGTTCTTGCTGAAACAAACAAACTAAAACAAACATTCACCTTAAATGTGTCAAAATTCAAGGAATGCACCGATTTCAATGAAGCGTGGTCATTTTTTGATGAAATATGCAGGCTTTCAGAAAATCTCCAGAGTCTTTCTTCAGAGATAAAAACTCTTGCTGTTTCCGCAGGAACAACAGATACAAATTTGGATGCCATAAAAAAACACTTTGAGTCCATTAACGAATTTTTGGATAGTTTGAGCCACTGTAAAACAGACCACGAAGATGCCCACAAACTCAAGGCGCGTCTTCGTGAAAAGAGAACTCTTCTGGGCGAACTCCAAAGCGAGGTTGTTCCGCCAAGTCAGGATGAACATCATCTTTTGGCTTTGATTGAAGAAACCCAAGCTGAAATCAGTAAGTTTACAAAGCGTTATAACGCTCTTTCACTTGCGGACAATGCACTGGAAATGGCAATAAGTGAAATGAACAAGGGGCTTGGCTCACACTTGAGCAAAAAAACCGGTGAATATCTGAGCAAGCTGTCAGGCGGCAAGTACAGTGATGTTCTGGTGAGTCGTGATTTAAACATAGAAACCCGCAGCAGTTTGTCTGACGGTTATCACGAATGGAAGTTTTTAAGTTCAGGAGCTATTGACAGAACCTATCTTGCACTTCGCCTTGCGGCAACAGATATTTGTGCAGAAAAGCACAACCCCCTACCGCTTTTTATGGATGATATTCTTGCCCAGTATGACGACGAAAGCTGTCTTGATGCTCTTCGCTTTTTAAAAGACTATATAAAAATTTCAGGCTCGGTTTCGCAGGTTTTCTTTTTTACCTGCCACAAGCATATCAAACAGATGATTCTTGAAGTATTTGATAACCCAAACCAGATTTCATTATGAGAAAGAAGGGATTTTATATGACAATAACTTACGAACTCGGCGATTCACTTTATGTCAATATTACAAACCGTTGTAGCAATGATTGTATTTTTTGTGTAAGGAATAATCGTGACGACGTAAACGGAAAGGACAATCTTTGGCTTGACCGTGAGCCCACTGTTGATGAAATTAAAGAAGATTTCAAAACCCGCGACCTTTCAAAATACGGCAGCATTGTTTTTTGCGGCTATGGTGAACCCCTTATGCGATTTGACGTTTGCATAGAAATTGCACGTTGGCTCAAAGCGAAGCGCCCCAACCTCCCCATCCGTATAAACACAAACGGTCAGGCAAATATGATTGAAAAGCGTGACGTTACACCTCTTTTTGAAGGGCTTATTGACACTATCTCAATCAGTCTCAATGCATCAAACGCAAAACGCTATGATGAAATCTGTCGGAGTGTTTTTGGCGAGGCGGCTTTCGATGGTATTCAGGAATTTGCGCGCCTTGCAAAGCGTTTTGTCCCAAAAGTTGTTTTTTCCATTGTGGACCACGATATTTCAAAAGAAGAAATTGAAATCTGTTGCGGTATTGCAGCGGATTGCGGTGTCGATTTCAGAATTCGTGAATATATTGAATAAGGCATACAAAAAATATATTAAACTTACCGAAAGGCGCTGATAAAATGGGTTCCGGCTCATTCGATATTAAACCTGTCACCCTTGGTGACAAACCACTCTTCGATAAATATTTCAAAAATTCCACCTTTATGAACTCTGACTTCACTTTCACAAACCTTTTTATGTGGAAGAAGGCTTACAATATACGCTATGCCGAAATATCAAACTGTCTTTGTGTTTTTTCCAGGTATGGAGATTTACCCGAAAGTGTGACTTTCCCTTTGGGAAAAGACCCTGAAATTGCTCTTGATAAAATCATAAGCTTTTTTGCATCAGACCACACCACCTTTGTGCTTCGTCTTTTCAGCAGAGAACAAAAAAGCCTTGTAAAACATTTCTTTCCTGATGTATTCAGTTTCGAAAAAGATTTATCAAATTCAGATTATGTATATAAGACCTCTGACCTTATTGACCTTCCCGGTCAGCGTTATCACGCAAAGCGAAACCATATAAACAAGTTTAAATCTCTCTATGATTTCGAGTACCGAAGTCTCATACCGAGTGATAAGGCCAAATGCAAGGAAATGTTTTCTAACTGGTGCGGCACTAAAGTCGGAAAAATTGATAATATCGGTGAACAGTTTGACGCAGTAGGTACACTTCTTGACAACTGGGAAAGCCTTGATATCTCAGCAGGCGGAATTTTTGTTGACGGAAAAATGGTTGCTTTCAGCTTTGTAGAAATCCTCACTCACAACAAATCAATGGCAGTAATCCACTTAGAACACGCGGATACCGATTTTCAGGGGAGTTTTGCTATGATAAATCAACAGTTTGCCGAGCATCAATGGTCTGATTTCCAATTTATAAACCGTGAGGAAGATATGGGACTTGAGGGTCTGCGAAAAGCCAAAAAATCATATTATCCTGTGTTTATGGTAGAAAAATATACGGCTGTCCCAAAATATCAGTAATAAATTTCCACTTTCTGTATATTCTTTAATGTAAGCAACTTACAGGAGTGGATTTTTTATGGTTTTTGATACTATGTCAATCTTAGCATACGCTTTGGGACTTTTATTTTTGTATATTTTCTGCAGAATTTTTATAAAACCGATAAAATGGCTTTTTAAATGCCTTGCAAACGGTATTGTGGGAAGCATTTTTTTGTCCATTGTGAACTTTGTGGGAGGATTTGCAGGAATTTTTGTAATAATAAACCCTCTGACCTCTCTGCTCTCAGGTTTCTTAGGCATACCCGGTGTGATTCTGGTAGCACTTGTTCAATATATTTTGAGATAAACCAAAGTTTGTTCTTTTAAATACGTTCTTTACACGAAAATATCCCCGCAAATTGCGGGGATATTTTCGTTATTTAATACTTTCCGAAAGTTCACCTATTGATTTTTCAAGTGCCTCCATTGACTGACCGAAACTGTTCCAGTCACTATCCTTGTTTGCTTGTTTTACCCGATTAAATTCTTCAACCACTTTTTGTGCAACATATTTGAAATCAAATGAACTATCTTGGTTTTCTTCACTCACCGTTTCATTTTCCGTCATATCTTCAAGCACTGTTTCACTTGGTGCTTTTTCGTTAAATAAAGCATAAAGAGCATCTTTAAGATTGTTCTTCATCACAATCTTTTCGCCATATGCAACCGCCACCTGCTTAAGTTCAGGAAGTGTAGACTGATTGCTTGATGCAATATAAATAGGTTCAACATAAATAACAGAATTACCGATTGGAACCACAATCATATTACCTCGAATCACCTTTGAACCGCCTTGACTCCAGAGATTAAGCTCCTTTGAAATATCCATATCCGAATTGATACGATTTTCAATCTGCATAGGTCCATATACGTTTATGTCTTTAGGGAACTTATAAACCTTAAGCTTTCCATATTCATCCCATTCGTTTTGTGCCGCAAGCCATGCTACCATATTGTCCTTGTTTGTAAGAGTATACGGAATGGTCAGAAGAAGTTCTGCACCCTCTTTTCCTTCTAAGCGCATCATATTGTAATACGGTGCAATTTCCTTTTCTTCCGTGGCTGTGCCATATCTCTCTTTTGCAATAACCCACATATCATTTTTGTTATAAAAAGTTGTGGGATTTGAAAGATGATACTTACCATAAACGTTTGCCTGAACATTGAAAATATATTCGGGATATTTGGTATGTTCCTTTATTCCGTCAGGAATTTCCTCACTACTGAAAAGTGTGGGATATATCTTGCTGTAGACATGTGCAATGGGGTCATTTTTATCCGAAATATAGAAAGTAACATCACCATTATATGCATCAACAACTGCCTTTACTGAATTTCTGATATAATTAAATTCCCCATAGCTTTGTGAATATGGAAAATACTCACTTGTTGTATACGCATCAACCACCCATTTAAGTGTTCCGTCTTTGTCGATAACCATATATGGGTCTGCATCATATTTGAAAAACGGCGCAACAGTTTCGAGTCTTTCCACGATATTGCGGTTTATAAGAATACGGCTGTCGCTTGAAACCAAGTCAGAAATAAGCAGACGTATATCCCCATACTTTGCTGCAAACAAAGCACGATTGAAGAAATTGAGCTTTAAGCCACCATTGCCGTCATAAGAGAATTCGATATCCTCCTGACCCTCTGAATAGTCAAGTTCTTTATATTTCTCATTTCCTACCACAACATAGTCGTTCGTAAGCTCACCATAATAAATTCTGGGCTGAGTAATTTTTTCAATATCCTTTTCGGATTTTGGCGGTATATCTTTCACCAAAAAAAGTGGCTGACCCTGAGAGGTAACCTCGCTGATAACATTCATTGTAAGGCCAAAACCGTGAGTATACCTAAGCGTGCGGTTTATATATGTGTCAGCACTGTCACTCAGGTTTTCTTTTGTTATTTCACGGGGAGTTATGGCAACAGCTGTTTTTTTGCCATCAATCTCATAAGGAACTATATCAGTATCATTGAATTTATAATAGTTGCGTATTCCCTGAATCTGATTGAGCACAGTAAGGTTCGCAGAGAGGTCGAGTATTCTAATGTTCTCAGTTACCTCCTGACTGCTGTTTAAATCAGCAACCGAAAGATCGTTTTTTACATCAAATTCCACTTCTGAAATATTGTCAAGTCCATAGGCCTTTTGTGTATACTCAATATTTGAAGCAATATTTTCACTTTCTCGGATTACCTCATTGGGCGCTACAAAAATGGCTTGTGTTCCAAAGGCAAAAGCAGCTGCAAGTATCCACGACAAAGGATAAACAAGAATTGTCTTTATTGCCGCACGGCTCTTTTGTTTTAAGATAAAAATCCCTGAAATGATTACAATAAAAACAAGCAAAAACGGTACTATCCTATAATATGTGAGCCACACCGTCTTGTCAGTAAAACCTGCACCATCAAGCTCGCCAAAGTTTCCGTACAAAATACTTTCTGCTTTGAGCACATAGTTAAAACAGATAGCTATAAGCAAAATCCCAATATTCACAAAGTTGTGAACAGCGACCGCCTTGAGCGTCAAAAACTCTTTTCCGCTGTAACTGCTGTGGGTGGCACCAAACAGCCAATAGGCTACAAAAACCGCTGCTGTTATGAAAAACCAAACACTGAGAACAAAGCTGCAAAGCGAAACGAAAAACGGTCTCACAAACACAAAATAACCGATGTCCTTTCCAAAAACAGGATCGGTAAGATTAAAACTCTGTGAATTGCAAGCTTTGAGAAATTCTTCGCTAATACTGTGACTTACCATTCCGTCAAGGAATAACGTTGCTACAAAACTGATTAAGAGTGAGATTTTTAACGACTCAAAAATTCCACGTTCAATGCTAAGTATCTTAAGGTTGCGTCTTAAAAACAACACACTTAAGGCAAGAGCCACAAAGATTACAACAAAGCTTATTGCTCTTATGGTCATCCGGGTGATGAAACTTTTGAGAAAGACTGCCGTATACTGCTCTCCTACCTCGCCCACCTTTATATATTCAAAAACAATTCTTGCCCCATACCACAACACAAAAAGCACTGCTGCGACTATCAAAAAGATAACCGTTTTCTTTCCAAAGCCTGATGGTGACAAGGTATCCCGCTTTCTGTTTCTTGCATCAATCATTTGTCTTCTCTCCCTCCGGTTCAATTATTGCATTGACAAATTCCACCGGATTAAATTCTTCCATATCATCTATTCCCTCGCCCAGTCCAACAAATTTAACCGGTATATCATATTCATTCTTTATGGCAAAAACAATACCACCCTTTGCAGTTCCGTCAAGCTTGGTGAGTACAATACCTGTTATATCTGCCGCCTCTTTAAACTGCTTTGCCTGAGATACTGCATTCTGCCCAGTGGTTGCATCAAGCACCAAAAGCACCTCTTTTGACGAATCCGGAAGCTCCTTATCAAGAATTCTATATATCTTTTTAAGCTCTTCCATAAGGTTTTTCTTGTTATGAAGCCTGCCCGCTGTATCACAAAGCAAAATATCTGCGCCACGGTTTTTAGCAGCACCTATTGCATCATAAATGACAGCCGCAGGGTCTGAACCCTCGTGCTGTTTTATTATTTCGGCATCTGCCCTGTCTGCCCACACTTCAAGTTGTTCAATAGCCGCTGCCCTGAAGGTATCCGCTGCTGCTATAATAACCTTTTTGCCCATTTCCTTATACATATGAGCCATTTTGCCGATTGATGTGGTTTTTCCCACACCGTTGACACCTATTACCATAATCACTGCCGGCTTACCACTTAAAACAACTCCTGTTTCGCCCTCACTCAAAATTGTTTCAAGAATGCACCTAAGCTCTTCTTTCAGCGCACCGCCGTCTGTGATATGTTTCTCCTTTGCGGCTTTTTTCAGTCTTTCAATTATTTCAACCGAGGTTTCCACCCCGATATCTGCCATAATAAGAATTTCTTCAAGCTCTTCAAACAAATCATCATCAATGGACTTGAACATACAAAGAGCATCTTCAATTCTTTCGCTGATAACCTCTTTTGTTTTGTTAAGACTGTCCTTTAATTTTGAAAAAAGTCCCATTATTCTGCCACCTCGTCAATATTTAGTGATAAAAGTTTTGACACGCCCTTTTCCTGCATTGTAACGCCATAAAGGATGTTTGCAGCCTCCATTGTGCCTCGTCTGTGAGTAACCACAATAAACTGTGATTTTTTGCTGTATTTTTTAAGATAATCGGCATAACGATAAACGTTTGCATCATCAAGAGCCGCCTCGATTTCGTCAAGAATACAAAACGGCGTGGGACGAACCTTGAGTATTGCAAAGAGAAGCGCAATCGCAGTAAACGCCCTTTCACCACCCGAAAGCAATGTAAGACTCTGAAGCTTTTTGCCTGGTGGCTGCGCCTCAATCTCAACGCCTGTCTCCATAATATCATCAGGATCAGAAAGTGAAAGTTTCGCTTGACCGCCGCCAAAGAGTTCGCGGAATACACTGTTGAAATTCTGGCTGATTACCTCAAATTTTTCAGAGAACTGCTTCTTCATTATTGACATCATTTCTTCAATGATTTTTTCAAGTTCGCCCTTGGCTTTTTCCAAATCAAGAGTCTGCTGAGTTAAGAAATCAAAACGTTCTTTTACGTTTTTATATTCTTCAATGGCGTCAATGTTAATATTTCCAAGAGCCTTTATTTTACTCTTAAGTTCAGAGATTTTTGCAGTTGCCGCCTTAATGTCTGTTATATCATCACCTTTAAGCTTTTCAGCGTCACTGTATGTAAGTTCATATTCTTCCCACAGATATTCAAAGAGTCCGTCAAGGCTTTCTTCGCATTTAGTCTTGCCTGCTTCAATCTTTGCCTTTTGCTGACCGAGAGCAAAAAGCTTTTCGCGAACTTCCTTAACCTCCTCCTGAAGAGCCCTAGTCTTCTGTTCAGTTTCCTTTCGGTTTTCTGTTAAATCTGAAAGTTCTTTTTCAAGTTCCTGACTTCTGCCTCCAATTTCTTCAAGTCTTTTCTTGTCGGTTTCAATTTCCTTGGTTATAGCTACAATTTTTTCATTCAAAGTGTCAATCTCAGCCTGCTTTTCATTATTTTCAGCTATAATTTCTTCCTTTTCTTTTCCAACCGAATCAAGTCTTTCTTTTTGAAGGTCAATATCCTTTTGATTTGAACTTTCCTCGATGCGAAGTGAAATAAGAGCATCCTGAACCTCTTTTACCTTTTGAGAAATCTGCTCTGTTTCAACCTGCTTAGCATCGGTTTCACCACGCAACTTCAAAACATTTTCTTCAAGGGAGTCTGCAGCCTTGTTGCAAAGAACAATTTCATCATTTATTTCGCGTGTGCGTTCTTCAATGGTATTCTTTTCACGAACAAGCTGTGTGTGTCTTTCTTCAGCTGCTAAAAGGTATGCACTGCTGTGGTCAAAATCAGCCTTTGCGCGTATATATTCTTCGTTCTTTTCGTTGATAATTTCTCTGCTTTCTGCCACACGGAACCGAATCTTTTCCAAAATATCCAAAAGCTCGACTCTTTCGCCGTCAACCGATTCCAGTTCTTTTTCAAGCTGAGAAATTTCAACATTCAAAGCTTCTATTTCAGCACTGCGTGACAAAAATCCTGAGTTTTTGCCATTGCTTCCGCCACTAATTGCACCGCCGGGCTGCATAATTTCGCCCTCAAGTGTAACGATTTTAAACTTGTGGCCGCACTTTGACGCCATACGTATAGCATTGTCGATATTGTCAACAACCAAAGTTCCGCCAAGAACACTTCCCACGATGCCCTCATATTTTTTGTCAAAGCTCACCACGCTACTTGCAACCGCAATGTAGCCATCCATTTTTTCGGCACCGCAAAAATCTGTAGTTCGTGCTTTCACGGTGGAGATGGGCATAAATGTGGCTCTGCCAAGCTTTTCAGCCTTTAAATAATTGATTGCCATTTTTGCATCCTGCTCAGTTTCTGTAACGATATTCTGGTTAACAGAATGCAATGCCACTTCAATAGCAGTCACAAACTTCTTTTCTGCCGAAATCAACTTTGAAACAGGTCCGTAAATTTTTGCAGACTTAAGTCTTCCGCTTTTATGTTCAATCATAATAGCCTTAACACTGCGGTTGTAACCCTCGAAATCGCTTTCCATATCCTGAAGAACCGTTTTTCTCGATTTTTTTCGATTTAATTCTTCAATAACGGCGTTCTTCTTTTCACTGAGAGTTTGAAGTTTCGTCTCGCCATCTTTCAAGGATTCTTCATCACTTTCAGCAGCCTTTTTTATATTTTCAAACTCCAGAGAAAGTTTTGCGAGAGCTGCTTCGATTTCCTTGTTGTTTTCTTCAATCTTTTTTTGCTCAATGCTATGTCTTTCAAGCTCCTCGCTGTTGTTTTTAAGTTCTCTTTCAAAGTTTTCTATGAGGATATTATAATTTGCAACCTTGCTCCTGAGCGTGCTTATTTCAGAGGTTTTTTCAATGATTTCACCCTTGAGATTTTCTACATTTTCGCCACTTTCCTCAAAAATAAAGTTTATCTTCTCAAACTCCGCCTCTTTTTCTGCAACCTTCTTAAGGAGATCTTCACGTTTTGAATAAAGCTCATCATATGTATTTTTATAGCCCTTTATAATTTCGTCAAGTTGAGCCATTCCACGCTGACTCTTTGCAATTTCTTCCCTAATTCGATTTATGTTTTCATTGGAATGTTCAATGTTTGCAAAATTTAAGGAAATTCTGTTGTTTTCCTCGGCAGTTTCGTCAACAGTCTCTCTTTGTGCCCGACGACAAACTTCCATTTGCTCTTCATATTTTTCAATTTTTTCATAAAGTTGTGCAGTCAGCTGCTCTTTTTCATCAACCTCTTTTTGCATAAGGTCAATGCTGTTTGAAACTGCTTCAAGCTTTCCGTCAATTTCAACCAGATTTTTTCTGTGCTTTACAATTTCCGCAACAGAAACACTCACGTCAATGACTTTCAGTTCATCACGGAGATTGAGATATTTTTTTGCCTTTTCAGACTGGATACGCAGTGGCTCAATCTGGCTTGAAAGCTCGGACATTATATCGTTCACACGGGTAAGATTATCATTGGTCTTTTCAAGCTTTTTTTCTGCCTCGTTTTTCCTGTATTTATACTTGGTAATTCCAGCTGCTTCTTCAAAAATTCGGCGTCTGTCCTCGGACTTGTTGCTCAGGATTTCATCAATCTTTCCCTGACCCACAATGGAATAACCCTCTCGACCGATACCCGTATCCATAAAGAGCTCGTGAATATCACGGAGACGGCAAGAAGCGTGATTTATGAAATATTCACCCTCACCGCTGCGGTACACACGTCTTGTTATAACAACCTCTTCAAAATCCACGGGAAGTTCTCCGTCAGAGTTATCAAGGGTAAGCGAAACCTCAGCAAAGCCCTGAGGCTTTCTCACCTCAGTTCCCGCAAAGATAACATCTTCCATACGGCTTCCGCGGAGCGAACGGACACTCTGTTCACCCATAACCCAACGTATAGCATCAGAAATATTGCTCTTGCCCGAACCGTTCGGTCCGACAATAGCAGTTATCCCATGGTTAAAATCAAGATATATTTTGTCTGCAAAGGACTTAAAGCCCTGAAGTTCAACACTTTTCAGATGCAAAAAAATTACCTCCCCAGGCTCAAACACCAACAGTATTCTCGCCTCTACAATCTCCATATTTCAAAAGAAATTATGCCTCAAAAAAGGACAAAATCCACCAGAATATATTCTAAAATAGTATAGCACATTTTAAGCGGTTTGTCCATAGCGAAATTTTTTCTGAAAACAAAAAAATTGTGCAGCAAAAGCTGCACAATCCAATTTTTATCTTTAATCTTCACGGAGTTCCTCAGGGATTTCTTCCACTGGTTCAGACTTTCCTTTTTTCAGGACTTTGACATCCTTTGCGTCAAGGAATTTAAAAACTGGTTCTTCCTGAGTTCCGAATTTTACTTTAATAAGGCCTTTAAGAACAAAGGTTTCAGCAACCACGCCGCGTTCACCCTCATATTCCACCAAAGCTCCCTTTCCGGGAACTTTTTTCAGCAAATCTTCATAAGCCGCCTGCTCATATTGGAGACAGCACATAAGTCTGCTGCATATACCTGAAATCTTTGTGGGGTTCAGCGAAAGGCTTTGATCTTTAGCCATTCTGATTGACACCGAATGAAAATCGTTCAAAAAGGTTGAACAACAAAGAGGTCTCCCGCAAATGCCGATAGCACCCAAGGTCTTTGCCTCATCGCGCACACCCATCTGGCGAAGTTCAATCCTTGTTCTGAAAATACTTGCAAGACTTTTTACAAGTTCACGAAAGTCAATTCTACCGTCGGCTGTAAAATAGAACAAAATCTTACTTCCATCAAAGGTATATTCAGTATTCACAAGCTTCATATCAAGGCCGTGCTCCTGAATTTTTTTCAGAGCAATTTCAAAGGCTTCTTTTTCCTTTTCCTTGTTCTTTTCAAGGCGTTCAAAATCAGTCGCTGTTGCAAGACGTACAATGGGTTTGAGTGGCGTAACAATTTCACTGTCTTCAACCTCTGTATTTTTAACAGCAACATAGCCAAACTCCAACCCTCTTGAAGTTTTAACAATAACTCCGTCGCCTATATTTACTTTGTGTTCCTTGGGGTCGAAATAATATATTTTTCCGACCTTATTAAATTTCACTCCTATAACTTCTGTCATGGATTGCCTCCCATAGCTCCACGCCCAAGCACTGTGCTATCTGGGCATAGCTTATATTTTTCAAAAAATACTCATTGTATTTAAGCAAAATTTCCAACAATTTTTCAGGTGTAGACTTATACATCTGTTCGCTCATTTTTTTAATTTTTGACACCTTGTCCGGATTTGCAATATGTTCAAAATCCCCTGTATTTTTTATATGCAAAAGGTCACAAAAAATCCCTTGCAAAATGTCCCTGAGAATTTCAAAATCCTCCTTGTTTTGTTTCAAAAACAGCACAAAATCGTAAATGGAACGTTTCCTTTCACCAATCAAATCCTCAAATTTCTCTATCAGAGAATCCCTCATTTTCACGAGTTCAGGGGACTCACACAGAATTTTAGCTTTCCCAATAGAGCCTGCACTCATTGCTGCAATAGCGGTTGCATTTTCTGAAAGAGCAGGGTAGTTTTTCTTAAGGTATTCCTCAACGTCAGCATCTGAAAGTGGAAAAAACCTTACAGAGACCGTTCTTGACAAAACGGTAGGCAAAAACATATTTGAATTTTCTGCTATCAGAATAATCGTACAATATGACGGCGGCTCTTCAAGAACCTTGAGAAGACTATTTTGTGCATACATATTCATTGTGTCAGCATTTGGAATTATATAAATCTTCCGCTGTGAATTATACGGCTTTATATACACATCTTTTTTCATGTTGCGGATTGTATCAACCAACACATCAGTACTTTTTTTACTTTGGTCATAGAGTTGATTCGTAACAACAGCAATATCAGGGTGATTTCCGGATTTACACATGCTGCAGCTTTTACAGATTCCGCAAGCTTCACCACTTTTAGGATTTTCGCAAAGCAAAAGCTTTGAAAAAGCCTTTGCCGTACTAAGCCGCCCCACGCCTTTTGGCCCTTCAAAAATATATGCATGCCCCACACGTTCGTCAAGATAGGAACTCTGCAGAATTTTTTTTACTTTTTCATGACCCACAACGCCTGACAGCATTTGATGCGCACCATCCCTTAAAACTTAATTCTTTCGCTTATATACTGAACGAGTTCGTCAATCTTTACACGTTCCTGTTCCATAGTGTCACGGTGACGCACGGTAACAGATGCATCTTCCTCTGACTCAAAGTCATATGTGATACAGAAAGGTGTACCGATTTCGTCCTGTCTGCGATAACGCTTTCCTATGCTTCCAGATTCGTCATATTCACACATAAACTCTGCTGCAAGCTTTCTGTAAACCTCTCCTGCACCGTCTGCAAGTTTCTTTGAAAGAGGCAAAACAGCAGCCTTGATTGGTGCAAGTGCCGGATGGAATCTCATAACTGTACGAATATCATTTTTCTCAGCATCAATAACCTCTTCATCGTAAGCCTCAACCAAAAACGCCAGAGTAACACGGTCTGCACCAAGTGATGGTTCAACACAATAAGGAACATATTTTTCATTTGTCTCGGGGTCGTTGTATTCAAGCTTTTCACCACTGTGGTTGCTGTGCTGTGAAAGGTCAAAGTCTGTTCTATCAGCTATGCCCCAAAGCTCGCCCCAACCAAATGGGAACATAAATTCAATGTCTGTTGTCGCATTGCTGTAATGTGAAAGCTCTTCCTGCTCGTGGTCACGCATCTTGATATTTTCTTCAGCAATGCCCAAAGAAAGTAACCAGTTCTTACAGAAATCTTTCCAATATTTGAACCATTCAAGGTCTGTTCCGGGTTTGCAGAAGAATTCAAGCTCCATCTGTTCAAATTCACGTGTTCTGAATATAAAATTGCCGGGTGTAATTTCATTTCTGAAAGATTTGCCTACCTGACCGATACCAAAAGGAACTTTCTTTCTTGATGTTCTCTGAACATTTTTGAAGTTTACAAAGATACCCTGAGCTGTTTCAGGTCTTAAATAAATTTCGTTTTTGCTGTCTTCGGTAACGCCCTGGAAAGTTTTGAACATAAGGTTAAACTTTCTGATGTCAGTAAAGTTATGTTTTCCACAACTTGGACATTTTATCTGCTTTTCAGTAATAAATTCCATCATTTTTGCATCTGACCAGCCATCAGCAGAAACGCCTGCTTCATCTTCAATGAGCTTGTCAGCTCTGAAACGTGCTTTACATTCCTTGCAATCCATAAGAGGGTCAGAAAAACCACCAACATGACCTGATGCCACCCAAACCTCAGGATTCATAAGAATAGCTGCATCAAGACCTACGTTGTATGGACTTTCCTGAATAAATTTTTTCCACCATGCACGTTTTACGTTGTTCTTGAGTTCAACACCCAAAGGACCATAATCCCAAGTGTTTGCAAGTCCACCGTATATTTCAGAACCTGAATATACAAATCCACGCCCTTTGCAAAGAGCAACCACTTTCTCCATTGTCTTTTCAGTATTTTTCATTTCAATCACAATGCCCTTCTGCCCACAAATTTTTGAAAACTTCCGCTGTGGACCTGCGGAATGAATGCTGTTTTAATAATAACTTTGGGTACAAACATACCTATTTTACATTATACATCATTTTCCTCCCAAAGGCAAGAAAAATTTTGATATTTTTGTTTCATTTTGCAAATAACAGATAATCGCCCTGCGCCTTGACAAAATTTGTCGAATAAAGTAATATATTGTCGTATTTATTTTTACGGAGGCCTTTATGTATAAATCACAGCACATAATAACGCTCAAGCATTATCTTATTCTTTTTGTTATCGCCTTTGCAGGTGGTATATACATAGCGGCATCACTTAATTTGATGTTTCTTCTCGCACTACTTATTGTTTTGTGGATTATTTTTTGTGTTCTTTTGATTTTGATCATTGTAAAAAGAAATGTTGTAAAAGCCTTTCTTCTTCCTATTATAATTATTCTTTGCTTTGCCCTTGGGATTGTCCGATTTTTTGTTTCAAAAGCTGTCTTCGATGAAAAACTTGTGTCTTTCAAAGATAAAAGCATATGGGTTTCAGGAATTGTTTCATCGGTGCCTACTGAAATCTCAAACTCAGATTCATACAGTATGGAGTTCCTTGTATGTAGGGCAGACGACAAGCCCATAGACCCCGAAACCATAATCCTTTATATTCCAAAAAGTCGTGGCGAACACCTCAGGGAAGGCGACAAAATATGCTGCTGGACAACCCTGAAAGAACCAATGCGTGAAACCAATTTTGACAATTACGACTACTTTTCTCACTTGCGTGGCAAAAATATTTCCTTCATTGGAACAACCCAGAATGCAAATCCCGACAATTTTGAATCACCTGATGATCTTATATATTCTATAAAAACATTGGGCTCATCTATCAAAAACAAAGTGGTATTTGCCACAGATAAGCTATTGTATGACTCACCAAAACTCGCGCCCATATTGAAAGGCATTCTTGTAGGTGAGAAATCCAGCTTTTCTGATGCGCTTTACAAGAAATTGTCTTATGCGGGTATTTCACACATCGTATCAGTATCAGGCATGCATCTTTCAATTCTCTTTGCCCTGCTTGCGTTTTTATTGCAAAAATTTCCCACCAGCTACAAAAAGTCATTGCTGTTCTCTGTTCCCGTTTTGTTTCTTTTTGTCACAGCCGCAGGCTTTACACCCTCGGTATGTCGTGCAGGAATTATGATGCTTATGATGATAATATCAGTATTCTTAAATCAACGATATTCCCCCATCAATGCACTCTTTATTTCCCTGGCAATAATTTTGTGGATAACGCCCTATGCACTGTTTTCAAAAAGTCTCTCCCTTTCCTTTGGAGCAACGCTGGGAATTCTTGTGTTTTGGAAATATCTCTTAAATCTTTTTAACTTTGAAATTAAAATGTCAAACTATGTACCAGAGAGAATCGTTTCTTTTACAGGGAAAGTGCTTAAATTCATTGTACCATCTTTAGCAACATCCTTTTCAGCTTTTCTCGGAACTGCATATTTTTCTGCATTGTTTTTCCAAAATGTATCTTGGATTCAATTTCTCACAAATCTTTGGATTGTTCCTGCTGTAACCGCTGTCTTTTGCCTTGGTTTTCTATCGGTGATACTATTCTATATTTCTCCATATCTCGCCACAAGCATTTTCTATTTTCCCCTTAGATTCTTTCTTGGTATCATTTATAAAACAGCGGATATATTTGGCAAACGTAAATTTTCATTTTATATGCCGGAAAAATCCCTGAATTTTGCAACTTTTGCGCTTTACGCAGGAATTGTGAGTTTTGTATATTTTCTTCTTAAAGCACTCTATGATAT
This sequence comes from Clostridia bacterium, assembly GCA_045580025.1. Classification (GTDB taxonomy): domain Bacteria; phylum Bacillota; class Clostridia; order Monoglobales; family Monoglobaceae; genus SIG440. The sequence continues at coordinate 2,788 of JAZNNB010000025.1, read as the reverse complement.
AAAAAAAGAAAAAAGCGACCCCAAGAGGTCGCTCAGAAGTTAAAATTTCATAACAATTTCTTTAAAAACATTTCCACGTTGTTCAAAGTTATCAAACAAATCAAAGCTTGCACAAGCCGGTGAAAGCAACACAATGTCGCCATTTTTTGCATTATTTTTCGCAGAAATAACTGCTTCTTCAAAAGCATCTGCCCTGATGATTTCAATATCATTATTGAAATTGTCTGCATTTCTCACTGCCTTTTCTATTTTAGGGGAGGTAACGCCCACCAGAACAAGAGTCTTTACATACTCATTGACCACTTTCCCAAAGTCGTCAAAGGGTATTTTTTTATCGTAACCACCGGCAATCAAAATTACTTTTTGGTCAAAAGATTTAAGTCCCGCCGTGGTACGCGCAGGGCTGCTGGCGATTGAATCATTATAAAATTTTATACCATCTTTTTCACGTACAAATTCAATTCGATGGGCAACACCACCAAAACTCTTTGCTACCTTTTCAACTGTTTCTCTGGAAACATAATCCCGTGTTGCAGCGATAGCAGCCATATAGTTTTCCACATTGTGAAGACCAGGGATTCTTATATCAGAATTTTTGATAATTTTTTCTTTGCCATAAAGTATAAATCCATCCTCAATATGCACAAGAGCGTCATTTTGTGACGAAAAGCTTCTGTGTTCACCCTTGGCTTTTTCACCAATACTTTTCGAAACATCATTTGCAGAGTTTGTAACAAGAACGCCTGCTTCATCCTGAAATTTCATTATATTTTTCTTAGATTCAATATATTCGTTAAAATCAGTGTGCCAGTCAAGATGGTTTGGTGTTACATTTGTAACAACAGCAACCTTTGGACTTTTTCTCATGGAAAACAGCTGAAAACTTGAAAGTTCAAGCACAACCTTGTCGTATTTAGTTATGTTTTCTACCTCACCGATAAGGGGTTTTCCAATATTTCCACCTATAAAGCACCTATAACCCTCTTCCTTGAGCATTTCGCCAATAAGCGTAGTGGTGGTAGTCTTTCCGTCACTTCCTGTCACCGCAATGATTTCACAGGGACAAATGTCAAAAAATAGTTCCATTTCAGAGGTGACCTTAATGCCTCGGTTTCTCGCAGAAAGAAGCTGGGGAACATCGCCACGAAGACCTGGGGTTTTGAAAATAATTTCAGTATTCTCTGGAATTCTTTCAAGGTATTCTTCACCAAGAACAAAGTTCACCCCAAGTTTCAAAAGCTCGTCATAGACTTTGCCCAGACGCTCTTTTTCTTTTTTATCGTGGGCAGTAACTTTTGCACCCGCATCAACAAGAAATCTTATAAGCGGAATATTGCTCACACCAATACCAACCACCGAAATATTCTTATCCCTGACATACTGTTTGTATTCAGATATTTCCATAAATAGTCCCTCCGGATATAAAGCGAGCCGTAACAAAATTATAAGTCTTTTGTTACAGCCCGTGTTTTTGTTTAATTATTCAGCGTCAAGAATGTCGCCAAGTGTGAATGAACCTTCTTCTGTGTAAGATTCGTCAACCACTTCTTCCACAGTCTCTTCAACTTCAGGAGCATAGTCAGGGAGAAGAACCTTTCTTGAAAGACCAATCTGTTTTGTATCGTTGTTGATTTCAGTAACCTGTACTTCAACCTCGTCACCAATATTGAGAACATCAGATGGCTTTTCAATTCTTGTATTTGCTATCTGTGAAATATGGATAAGACCATCAACAAAAGGTGCGATTTCCGCAAAAGCACCAAAAGGAAGAATGCGAACAACCTTACATTTTATGTTATCGCCAACCTTAAGGTCTTTTGTAGCCTTGTACCAAGGACTGTCTTCTTCTTTCTTGTAGCCGAGAGAAATCTTTTTCTTTTCGATGTCGATTTCCTTGATATAAACAGTGAGAGAATCCCCAACCTTAACAACTTCTGACGGATGCTTGATTCTCTGCCATGAGAGTTCAGAAACGTGAACAAGGCCATCAACACCGCCAAGGTCAATGAATGCACCAAATGCTGTAAGTGACTTAACTGTTCCTGTATATTCTTTTCCAACTTCCATACCAGCCCAGAAAGCTGCTTCTCTTGCTTTCTTTTCTTCCTCAAGTTCTTTAACAAGTGAAACCTTGCCTGTTTCCTTGTTCATATCCTTGATATATACGTCAATAGCGTCGCCAACTTTAACAACCTCTGACGGATGTTTGATGCGGCTGTCTGAAAGTTCTGAAACATGGATAAGACCATCAACTCCGCCAAGGTCAACAAATGCACCGAAAGCTGTGAGTGACTTAACTGTTCCTGTGTATTTCTTGTTAACTTCTGCTGTTGTCCAGAATTCTTCTGCCTTCTTCTGACTGATTTCTCTTGCAACAGTCTTGATTGAGCCAACAACTCTGAGACGTCCTCTGCGGTCTTTGTCCATCTTTATAATTTTAAATGAAACTTCGGTATTAAGAAGTGAGCCGAGGTCTTCAACAAAACGTTCAGCAGCTTCTGATGCAGGGATGAATACCCTTACACCTTTTGCGTTTGTAACAATGCCGCCTCTTACGATTTCACTTACTCTGCCACTCAAAACAGTTCCGTTTTCAAAGTCTGCACGAATTTCCTGCAAGCCTCTTTCAGCATCAATTTTCTTCTTCGAAAGTGTAACAACACCGTCACGGTCTGAAACGTGAACAACAAACACATCTATTTCATCGCCAACTTTAACCAATGTTCTAAAGTCAACGCTTGTATCGCTTGTTACTTCGTCTGCAGGGATAACTCCGTCATACTTTCCG
>JAZNNB010000024.1:0-50973 GCA_045580025.1 Clostridia bacterium | reverse complement strand
CCTCAAAATATTGTCATAAACCGCCCTTGCCTTTTGTTCTGCCGCCAAATCTTCAACCAGGTCTGCTATCGGGTCACCTGTAACAGCAAATTCCTCTGCCTTCTGGGGATTTCCACCCGCTGAGATTGCATAAACGCCTCTGCCATGGTCAATAAAATATGGTGCCATAGGACTGTTTTCTATTTCAGTGGTTGTAGCATTTTTTGCAAGCTGGTGTATAATCGTTCCAACCATTTCAAGATGAGCAAGTTCTTCGGTTCCCACATCTGTCAGTGTTGCCTTTGTTATATCATTTGGCATGGAAAAACGCTGTGACAAATATCTGAGCGCCGCATTGGCCTCACCATTTGGTCCGCCGTACTGACTCACTATAAAACTTGCAAGCTTCGGGTTGGGATTTTTAATGTTTATGGGGTACTGTAAACGTTTCTGATAACTCCACATAAAGCTGGCACCTCCTTAATTGTTCCATGGCCATGGGTCATTTACCCAGGTCCATGTCTGTGTGTCGGTTACATCATCGGCAACTATGGGTCCAAACCTTTTGGCGTATTCTTTTTTTAGTTCCTTTGCCTTTTCTGTCATTTTGCGGAACTGCATCAGCGCCATACGGTCATTGGGATGTGTGTTAAGATAAAGATTCCAGTCGTATGCCGCGAAGGAATACGCCATAATTTCTTTCATAAGCTTGTTACGTTCTGTCACAGCTATCATCCTCCCTATCTAAAGACTGGTTTCCGTAAACGCCCAAAGGCAGGTCAAGTGTCGGGAAGATTGTTCCCCTGGAAAGACCCATCTCGGGGCTGTAAAGATTTCTGTCATTTGCAACCTGGATGGGCACATAAGCATAGCCCTCAGGATACATAGCGTTTCTATCAAACATAAGCTTCATTCCTTTCTTTTTCTTTGCGGTCTAAAAAAACCGACAAAAAATGAGCTTAATTTATTTTATGACAACTTACAACAAAATGTTACAAAACCAAAGATTTATATCGATAAAAACGCCATAATACAAACAAAAGGATGAAACTTTTTGTTTCATCCTTTTCATTTTAATTTATGCATCCATCAATGTTGATTATATAATGTATAATAATTCTAAGGGCATCGAAAAATCCTTCGATGTCTATTTTTTCGTCCTTTTGATGAACACCACCGTGCCCCTCAGGCATTTCCATGAACGGCGTCTTTCGGTCAGCGCGTGTGGTAACCGTACCCACTGAAAATGCATTCTTTATATGCCTTGCATAAGTTCCGCCGCCAAGTCTGATAGGCTTTTCATCAAAACCAGTAACAGTATTGTATATGCCTGAAAGTATCTCAGGAATAGGGCTGTCATCATCAATAGAAAATCCGGGCATATTGTTTTTTACAGATGTTTTCCATCCAATTTTCTCAAAGCTTTCTGACACATTTTTTTCTAGTGTCTCGGGACTTAAAGTTGAACCATATCTTGTATCAAAAGAAAGCTCAACGTGCCCATTCTTAAGCGCTGCTATTCCATTTACAAAAGTGAGTTTTCCAAATCTTATATCATTATGCTGGAGCGCCATGGTTGTTCCAAAGGGACACCCCAAAGCTTTTGCGACCTCTGTCATAATTTTTCTGTCATTTTCACAAAGGGAGTTGCAGCCACAAAGAAGCTGTGCCGCCTTGTGCATCGCATTCACCGAGCCTTCGGGCTCTGCTGCGTGTTTTGCCATACCTTTTGACAAAAGAATTATACTGTCTCCATTTTTCTCCATCTCAAAAGCATCATCCAAGGCAACTTTTGAGAAAAGCTCATTTTCAAGGTCAGCAGAATATTTGATTGTTATCTTCACCTTGTCAAGCACTACATTGAACGCCTCACCCCCGCTGATATCAATAATATCCTGACATTTTCCACCGCTTGACGCAACAAGATGACAAATCCCTTTTTCACCCACGCTACAAGGGAAATCAGCATCAAGCACCAGTGACACATCTGGCATATTCTGTTCCTGCGAGAATGCCTTTATGTCAGACATTCCCGTTTCTTCCTCGGAACCTACAAAAGCTCTTATTTTGCTCTTTATGGGAACATTGTTATCTTTCAAAAACTTCATAGCGCAAAGGGATGCAATTATCCCTGACTTATTGTCCTCAACGCCTCTGCCGATAAGTGTCCCATCGATTATTTTAGGTTCAAAAGGCTTGGTATAAAGCCAGCCTTCTCCCACAGGAACAACATCACTGTGTCCAAAAAGGGCTATCGTCTTTTCTCCATCACCAAAGTCTGCCAAGGCATATCCCGATTTCTCGAAAATTTTTGTTTCAAAACCGTCATCTTCAAAGAGGGTGGCACAAACTTTGAGAGCTTTTGCACACTCCTCGCCAAAAGGAGCACCTTTCTTTGCTTCTCCCTTTATCGCAGGAATTTTGCAGATTTCAATCCACTTCTTGAGAATATCCTCTTTGTTTTCTTCTATCCATTCTTTTATTCTTTCATCATACCGCAAATCAATCATAAGTATTCCTCTTTTCTTAAGGTGTCCTGAACAATTTTTGCACCCTGTTTGCATCAGGGCTTGCATTGTTATAAACCATACCAAAATATGTGTTTATGGTATCTTTATATTCATTTTCATCTTCGTAATTTAGTATCTCGCCATTTTCTGTCTTATACAATGAAAATGCCGTAATCACCGGAACGGTGTTTTGCATATCCGCCATATAATCATAAAAAGGTGTTGTGGGACACTCCGCCGCCGATAACACCATAGGTGCCATATATGGAATGGATGTAAGCCTTGGCAATTCCTTTCGGAGATCAAAGTTTGCCCATACAACATAGGGCGTGGTCCTTAGGTTGAAGGTGGTCTCCAAATCAATGTTTTCAACCAGCTCAGTAGCAAAAGACGGAGCGTGGTCACCCACCATACATATTATTACCTCGCGGTCTGAGTTTTCAAAATATTGGGTCAGATTTTCAAATGCCTTGTCGCTGAGATATACGCAGGACAAAAATTCAGAAACTATATCCGTATTATCCCCAAAGTCCTCGGCTACCTTTATTATGTCCTCTTCCTCGGGGTTTATATCCCAACCCCCGTGGTTTTGGATGCTAAGTAGATACATAAACCGAGGTCCATCACCCATATTTTCATAGTCCTCAAGCATTTTGTCATAGCAGAATTCATCAGTGGCATAAGGACGCACACCATACTTTTCTGCATCGCCAAACTGGGGTCTGAACAAAATATTGTCAAAACCAAGCTTTGGATATACAATCCCTCTTGAATAATTGAGTTCCTCTGCACAATGCCCCGCCCAGCTTGAATACCCCAGAGATTCAAGGTGACTGACTATGCTGTTGGCATCATCAAAGGAAAGATAATTAAAGGGCGTTATCCCTGACATAAGCTGTACTGAATTGCTTGTCAGGAATTCATATTCGCTCTTGTTTGTGCCGCCGCCCGTACCCGCAACAACCGCCTTTCCCTTTTGGGTATCTGGCAAGCTGTCAATAAAAGGCATAGCAGATGGGGTTTTTGATATATCCACCAAATCTCTCATATCATAAAAAGTTTCGTTGAGTATAAAAATTATATCAGGCGTCCGCGTCTCTCTGTGGCCTGTTTTCTGCTCATCGGCTATACTTTTAAGCTTTTCTTCATCATATCTATCAGGCTTTGTCACCATATTTATGGAATTTTGAAACACTTCAACAGAGCTTGCCACAAAACCGTATTTATAATACGAATCTTCCCACGACCAAACAAATGTATTTCTGGGTTTTATGGGGTTTTCGGCAAGATACACCTGATGAACAAATACCACGCCAAAAACAAACAGCAAAACACTGTGCAAAAATCTTCTTTTGATTGACCGCACTTGTTTTCTTTCTCGCCTGCATATCTCACGGGTAACCAAAATTGACAAAACAAAAAACACGATTATCGCAATAACATATACATTCAACGGAAATTTGTAACTTCCCATCACCGAAAGAGCTGTTTTGGCATTATGTAAATCCTGAGTTGATATGGGAGAGTTTCTGAAAACCAACGTATAATAATTGGCAATGCTCAAAATCAAAGCAGGTATGGATACCACAAGGGATGAAATCCACCATCTTCCAACGAAAACATATATCGCTGACATAACAACAAACACCGACAGGATGTTTATAACTGTATAAAATATACCGTTAAAAAACGGATTTTTGTTTCCAAGCTCTATGCAATAATAAATCAGCGCAGCATTCAAAAGCACATAAAGTAGCAATGCTATGCCTTGTTTGTGCCTTAGATAAAATTCTTTAAGCCAAGCTGTCATCTTTTTCACAAAATCCCTCCTTAAAGTTTATATTATAAAAAATATCCTCTTTTGCAATTATATAAATCAATTATAACATATCATAATTTCAAAATCCACAATTTCCCAAAAATTTAGCGGAGAAATTGTTTCTCCGCTAAAATCTTTCATTCATAATTTAATTTGGTCTTTCCTCAGTGAGCTTCACTGACACCGATTTTGTAAGTCCGGTTTCATATTTCCACACTTCAAGTTGCAAAACCTCGCCCGGTTTGTGTGAATCCTTTATTTTGTTGAGTTCATCGGTGGACTTTACCGCTTTACCGTCGGCTTTTGTGATAATGTCACCCTGCTCAAGACCTGCGATTTCAGCACCGCTTCCAACCTGAGCCGCCATTACCTGAACTCCTACGGGCCATCCCTGACGGTTTGCCATATATTCGGTCACATCACGGCTTGAAATACCGATAACAGGTCTTCCCTTGACGTAACCATACTTTATCAAATCCTCAAGCACCGGTTTTGCCTCTGAAATCGGAATGGCAAAGCCCATACCTTCAACTGTCGAAGACGAAATTTTCACCGCATTTATGCCAATTACCTGACCATATGCATTCACCAAGGCACCGCCCGAGTTTCCTTCGTTTATTGCAGCGTCTGTCTGTATGACGCTAAGCGTACGGTTGTCAACAGTTATTTTTCTGTTGATTGCACTGATAATTCCCTGAGTTGTGCTTCCAAAAAATTCCATACCCAGAGGGTTCCCAATGGCAACAGCCCGTTCTCCAACCTCAATAGCTGAGGAATCTCCAAGTTCTGCAACCGTGAGCTTTTCATCGGGAGTTATTTTCAGCACAGCAAGGTCTGTCTTGCTGTCCGTACCGATGATTTTAGCCTCATATTCACCGCCTGTATTCAGCGTAACCTTTACGGAAGACGCCCCGTCAATAACGTGATTGTTGGTAACTATATATCCATCACTGCTGATTATAATGCCCGAGCCAGTACCCTCTGAAACAGTAGCAGTATTGAAAATGCTCATCATGCTCTGAATAGTGCTTGTAATGCCTACCACCGCCGGACCTACCTTTTTTGAAATTTCAACGGTAGAAAGTTCTTCACCCAAATTCACCGCAGGCTTTGCATTCAGGGTGTTATTTTCTGCAGGTGACTGTCCAAGCTGAGCAAGGACATTTGATTTGCCCGAAAAATCAAGTCTTCCTGAGCCAAAGCCATATCCTGCCGCAAAAAATCCTCCAAGAGCCGCAACGTTCACAACAGCCGCCGCAACAATAATCGCAACATATTTCCTGATACCTTTTGTTTTTTCGGTTTTGAATTTTGGTTTTTCACTCACCGCCAAGGCATTCTTTTCTGCAATAGGCTGGAAATCATCTGCATACCAAACATTTTTTCCTTCAGAAGGCTCTAAATTCTGAAGCAATTCCCCTTCATGAACTTTGTTATAATCAAATTCTTCATTATAATTCTTTTCTTCAAATTCATTCATAGAAAAATTCCTCCTTACAATTTATAGTTTCAATATATCATTCAATTATTAAAATTTTGTGAATAATATTTGAAAAATAAATCAAATTTAGTTCTTTGCCTTATCCAGAGTAAAAATAAACTCTGCATATTCATTTTCGCAGCTTTTTACTTCAATGTTTTTTCCGTGTCGGTTTATTATTTCCTTTACTATATAAAGCCCTATGCCTGTGCCCTCACGATTAAGTGAACGGGATTTATCCACCTTGTAAAATCGCTCAAAAATCAACTTTCTGTCATTTTCTGCAATTCCGCAACCGGTGTTGTATACAGAAATTTCCGCCTCCTGCTGTTTACTTTTTACGGAAATTTTAATTATTCCCTGTATGTTTGTAAACTTTATGGCATTTTCTATGAGGTTGGTGAGTACCCTTTTTATTTCGCTCAAGTCTGCCCTTACAAAACACTGCTCCTCATCAAAATCAATATCCACAAAAATTTCTTTTTCTGAAATTTTGTTCTCAAAATTTATCATCATGCGACGGATTGTTTCATTTATATCAAAATTACTGAGTTCAAGTGGCTGACTCCCCGATTCACTCCTGGTAACATCGAGAAATGAATTCACCAGCGACGAAAGCCTTGTCACCTCGTCTTTTACTATCACAAGATAGTCATTTTGCTTTTCAGAAGGAATTGTTCCATCCAGAATTCCGTCCACAAAACCGCCTATTGTTGTCATTGGGGTCCTTAGCTCGTGGGAAACATCGGATATAAAATTGTTTCGTATATCCTCGGCTTTCTCAAGGCTGAACGCCATATCATTAAATGAGTTTGCAAGTTCTTCTATTTCTGTTATATTATATCCCTTTTCGTCATGTTCTACTCGGCTTGAAAAATCACCCTTGGCAAATTTCTTCACAGCTCGCCCCATATCTTTTATAGGCTTTGAAATCTTTTTGGACAGGGCATAAGATATAATAAGCGACAGAAGCAAAACACATATAATAGCAATCCCCAATGTTCTGTAAAGATAAAGCTGCATTTTTATCATTGTGGGAGCCGGCGTACTTATGAAAATTGCCCCCACAACCTGACGAGGCATGGGTGACATAACAGGAATCTGCAAAGTAAACATCTCGCTTTTATAAACACCACCCAATGTTCCTCGTTCTATGTTATCCCTGCCTTTTAGCACTTCTTTGCAAAATTCCATATCAATGCTGTGGGTATTGGGGGTATAAAAATCCCCGACATTTGACACCATCAGCACCTTTCCTTTGTTGTCTATAATAATTATATCGTTCCCTGTACTGTGTGAAAATCCGTATATAAAGCTTTCAAGCAGTTCAGGTGTTGCACCACTGTTTATAAAACCTGAAATAGCGGTTGCATTTCCCTTAAGGGTTTCAACTCTCTCACGGTAAACAGTATGAGAAATCAGAATATACCCTGCCATGGCAATTATCATTGTGCTTATTATTATAATTATTACATTATTTAAAAAGAGTTTAAAAAATACTGTTTTTTTCATAAATTTCACCCGAAGATTATTACTTAACCTCAAATTTATAACCTACACCCCAGATGGTCTTGAGCTGCCATGAAAGACCTTGGGTTTCTTCTGTCTCAATCTTTTCGCGTATTCTTTTTATATGAACATCAATAGTCCTTGAATCCCCGAAAAATTCATATCCCCAGATTTCATTGAGAAGCTGGTCACGGGTGAACACCTTGTTTTTGTGCTCTGCCAAAAAATATAAGAGCTCAAATTCTTTAGGTGGCATTTCAATGATTTTTCCATTTAACTCTGCTTCATAGGTATCACGATTGATAGTGAGGCCATCAAGAATAATTCCCTGACCGCTTTCCTTTTCATCACTTTTTCCACTTCTTCTGAGAACCGCCTTTATTCTTGCTACAAGCTCTTTGGGTTCAAAAGGCTTTACTACATAATCATCAGCCCCAAGCTCAAGTCCCAGAACTTTGTCAAAAACCTCACCTTTGGCGGTAAGCATAATTATTGGAACATCTGACTCTCTGCGAATTTCACGGCAAACTTGCCATCCATCTTTTCGGGGCAGCATTATGTCAAGAAGAATTATATCCGGTGTATCCCTATGAAATTTTTCAATCGCCTCCTCACCGTCATAGGCAACAAAGGTCTGGAAACCCTCTTTTTCCACATAAAGACGGATAAGCTCACATATATTTTTTTCGTCATCTACAATGAGCACACGATTTTTCATAAAACTTCCCCCTTATCCTTTTCTTCTTTCAATTTAAGATGCAAATCATAAACCTCACGTTTTGGAAGGCAAAGCTCCTCTGCTGTGCGGTTCACTGCATCCTTTCCTCGAATACCCTCCCTCATATACTTTTTAAGGAGTTCTTCGGGGCTTGGGAGTTCTTTTTTTATTTCTTCACTGAGTTCTTCCTTATCTTTTCCATTTATAATAAGTACAAATTCGCCCTTTGGAGTATTTTCCTCATAATGCCTGAGTGCACCCTTTATTGTAGTACGGAAAAACTCCTCAAACTTTTTCGTCAGTTCCCTTGCAAGAACAATTTCACGGTCGCCAAAAGCTTCCAGCATATCAGAGAGCGTGGAAACGAGCTTGTGAGGTGCTTCATAGAATATAAGAGTGCGTGTATCATTTTTCACTTCTTCAAGATGGATTTTTCTGTTCCGCTTGTTCATAGTGAGAAAACCCTCAAACGAAAACCGCCCCGTAGGAAGTCCCGAGCCAATAAGCGCACAAGTGAATGCAGATGCACCGGGCAGAGGCACAACCGTTATTCCTTCTTCAATGCATTTTCTCACCAAATCTTCACCCGGGTCTGAAATCCCAGGCATTCCCGCATCAGAAACCACCGCAATATTTTGTCCAGCTTTCAATTTGTCAATAAGCACACCGCCTTTTTTTGCCTTATTGTGCTCATAATAACTGGTAAGAGACACATCAATCTCAAAATGATTGAGAAGCTTCAGGGTATTTCTTGTGTCCTCTGCTGCAATAAGGTCGACACTTCTCAAAACCTCAAGGGTACGGATTGTAATATCCCCAAGGTTTCCAATAGGTGTCGGACAAAGATAAAGAGTTCCCGTCATTTGTTTTTTTCCTCCTTGCAGTCAGGTTTTCTTCTGCCATAAATTTCATCTATTTCTTTTGAATATTCGCCATTTTCATCATATACATAAAGGGGAGGCTCAAAAAACAGCTTTGGCTTTCCATATTTTGCACCCTCTATGAGTATTATATTTGCTATTCTTGACTTCTTGGGATGAATAAATTGAAGACGCTTTGGCTCAATTCTGTTTTCACGCATAAGACAAATAATATCCGCAAGCCTTTCAGGCCTATGCACCATACAAAGCTTTCCGTAGGGCTTTAAACATTTTGCTGAAATTTCAATGATATCCCGAAGATTACACAAAACCTCGTGCCGTGCGATTGTCACAGTATCACGGGAATTCTTGAGTCCGCCCGTGGCTTCTTTGTAGGGAGGGTTGCAGGTTATGTTGTCAAACGCCTCTCTGCCAAAAATTTCCTCGGCATTTTTGAGGTCACCGCACTTTATATAAACCTTATCACCAAGTTCATTGAGCATTACGCTCCTCTCTGCCATCTCGGCAACCGCCTCTTGAATTTCAAGCCCCACTATCTTTTCTGCATCTGTTTTTTCAGACATCAAGATAGGCACTATTCCATTTCCTGTGCATAAGTCAAGAAGATTTGCACCCTTCTTCACCGTTTTTGATGCGAAATGCGAAAGCAACACCGCATCAACTCCAAAACAAAACCAGTCAGGGTTTTGTATGAGCATAAGATGGTTTTTTGTCTGAAGATCATCCAGCCTTTCAAAGCTGTTGATTTTTACATTTTTCATATTTCTTTTCCTTTTTCTGGAATAAATTTGTCCTGAAAAGACTACAATGTATTTGAGAAAATCACAAATTTTATTGCGTCGCATTTTGTAATTTTTTGGAAAATTCGCCTTTCAAGTTGGAGAAAACGAGAGAAAACGAGAGAAAACAAGAGCATTTTGAAATGTTTCACTTTTTGAAGTCCTCTTTTCCAAAATTAAAAAGGTTAATTTGGGTTATTTCAAGATAATCAAATTTGACTTTATGCCAAAAATTTGTGTATAATTGTAACCGTCTCACCCACCCGGAGAGGCAAAATCTAATAAAGCAGAGGTGATTTGATGCTGAATGGTCTGAAGGATAGAATGCTTAACATGTCCTCATCAGCCAAACGGAACATCCTTTTGTCATCAATTTTTGCACTTGTTGCAGTTGCTGTTATATGCACTGTGTCTGTAATGTGCAAACAAGTAACAATCATTGACGGAGGTAATTCCGCAAAACAAGTTATTACATTTAATCGATATGTTGAAGATGTCTTGAAAGCTGAAAACATCAAGCTTGGTACTCGTGATGAAATGAACGTACTGCCAACTGATAAGCTCAAAGACAGCATGAAAATTGAAATATACAGAGCGTTTAACGTCAGTGTTACTGAAAAGGGAAAAACTACTCTCCACGTGGCAACACGCCGTACAGTAGGGGAAATTTTGAACGAACTTGGCTACAATGCAAAAGAAACCGACAAAACAACTCCTCAATACACTGCAAAGGTTTCAGAGTTTGACGAGATTACACTTATCCGTACCAAAGAAGAAACCATTGAGGTTATCGAAGAAATCCCTTATGAGAGCACTCAGCGTGAAAACAAAGCGTTGGCAACAGGTGCCCGAAAGATTATATCAAAGGGTGAGCCAGGCGAGAAAAACGTTTCCTACAAAATCTTTTACGAAGACGGCGTTGAAGTGAAACGCGAGGTTATCAAAGAAGAAGTTATCCGTGATGCTGTTGCACAGATTACTGAAGTTGGTCCAAGAAAGACTATCGACAGTTACACAATCGCATCGGCAGGCACAGTGACCACTTCACGTAGCGGCAATCTTTCATACAGCAGAGTTCTCACAGTGAATGCAACCGCTTATGATTCATCAAGCTGTGGAAAAGCTCCGTCCCACCCCGCCTATGGCATCACTGCAACAGGCAGACGTGCAGGTTATGGAATTGTAGCCGTTGACCCAAGCATTATTCCCCTTGGAACAAAGCTCTATATCGAGAGTCTTGACGGCTCTTATGTCTACGGCACAGCAATCGCTGCGGATACGGGCGGTGCCATAAAAGGTAACCGCATAGACCTTTGTTACAACACACGCGGCGAAGCCATAAACTTTGGCAGACGTCCAATGAAGGTTTATATTTTGAACTAAAAACTTACTTTGACCACCAAATAAAATTGGTGGTCTTTTTTTTTTATAAAAATCCGTCACAAAGGCGTGGCCACATAGGGAAAATCAATTTTGACAAAAATTGGATTAAAGTCCTTGAGATACTAATTATCTCAAGGACTTCCTTTATTTGTCAAAACAATGTTCTGCTTGGAACAAAGGATTTTGGATGGCGAACAAGTAAAAAACACAGGCAATCCTGTGTATGGATTGCCGAGGCTTTTTGCGAAGTTCGACGCCATAATGCAAAGTTTCAAGTTGGTTTATCACTATGTGGGGATGCCTTACAGTGACGGATTTTTTATTTATGATAGGTTTTTCCTCTTAAAATGGTAAACCCGCGATAAAGCTGTTCTGCAAGAATAACCCTCATCAGCATATGTGGAAAGGTCATTTCTGAAAAACTGAGCCTTATATCAGAAATTTTTTTCACCTTTTCCGAAAGTCCCATTGAGCCGCCTATTACAAAAACAATCTTGCTACAGCCTTTCACGGTAAAATCGGAAATCATATCAGCAAATTTGTGTGACGACATCTGTTTTCCCTCAACGCACAAGGAAACAACCTTTGCACCTTTGGGGATTTTCTGCAAAATCTGTTCTGCCTCGCGGTCAAGTATAATATTCTTTTCCGTCTCGGTTGGGTTTTCAGGGGTTTTCTCGTCCCTAACCTCCACCACATCAAAACGGCAATAAGCCGAAAGTCTTTTTGCATATTCTTCTACCGCATCGGTGAGAAACTTTTCTTTCATTTTCCCCACAGCAAGAATTGTAACGCTAAGCATCAGGGCTGAAAATAATAACCCACACCACGTTTTGTCATTATGTAGCGTGGCTCCGACGGGTCATCCTCCACTTTTTCGCGAAGACGTCTTACTGTAACGTCAACAGTTCTGTCGTCGCCGTAATATTCATAGCCCCAGACACTTTCCAAAAGGCTCTGCCGTGAAAAAACCTTATTGGGTTGGCTTGCCAGGAACTTTATAAGTTCAAATTCTCTGATAGTAATTTCAATATGCTCTCCGTTTTTGTAAAGCTCATATCTGTTGTAATCAAACACAAAAGAACCAATTTCAAGCTTATCAGCAGACTTTTCCTGCTTATCTATGAACGCCGTCTCTGTTCTTCTCATATGTGCCTTTACCCTTGCCATAAGTTCACGGATGCTAAAAGGCTTTGTTATATAGTCATCAGCACCAAGCTCAAGGCCCAAAACCTTGTCAAATTCCTCTTCACGTGCAGTAAGCATCAAAATCGGCACGGAAGATTTCTCGCGAATTTTCTTCAGCACAGAAAACCCATCAAGCTTCGGCAGCATAACGTCAAGGAGTATAAGGTCAGGTTCCTCCTTCATAGCGATACTCACCGCTGCTTCGCCGTCAAACGCTTCAAGAGTTTCATAGCCCTCTTTTTGCAGATTTATTTTCAGTATTTCAACAATGGGTTTTTCGTCGTCAACTATAAGTATTTTTTTACTCATTTTTTTGCCCTCCTTGGGTAAAAAATCAATATCCTACGTATTTAAGTGGGTTCACAAATTCCCCGTTCTTTTTCACTTCAAAATGGAGATGTGTTCCGGTGCTTCGTCCGGTATTTCCCATTTTTGCAATTGTGTCGCCTTTTGCCACTCTGTCGCCCTCGCTTACCAAAAGTGATGCGCAGTGACCATAACCCGTCTGATAACCGTTTTCGTGGTCAATAACCACATAATTTCCGTATCCGGACATCCATCCGGCATAGATAACTTTTCCGCCGTCTGCCGCCTTTATAGCCGAATTATAGCTGCCGGCAATATCAATGCCGGTATGCTGTCTTCCCCATCTTCCGCCATAGCGGGATGAGAGTGTTCCAAAAGTGGGTGAAATAAATGTTCCCGAGCCAGTGGTAGCAGGACGTTTTTTTGTGCCTATTTTCTCAATCTGAGAAATCGGCGCCGATAAGGTTTCGCTTTCAAGCACATCTTTTTGCACTTCCTTGCCGTTAATTTTCGTAACACGAGCAAGAACCTTTGCACTGCCGTCGACACCGTTTCGTTTTACCTCTGTTCTTCCTTCATAAAGGCTGTCATCCTTTATTTTCTCCACGGTATATGGAACCGGCTCTACAAGGGACACCGTCTGCACGGTACGTACAGAAAGGAGTGGAACAGCTTCCTCAACCTTTATCTCCATACCCGCCTTGATGTTTTCGGTTATCTCATCATTCATAGCGAGAATATGTTCCACAGTTGTATCATATTTTTTTGCTATACCCCACAAACTGTCATTGTCTTCCACAATATATGATGTAAGCTCTTTTGTATTCCCTGAAAGATTTTCAAGGGCTTCTTCAGGAGTATTGAGCAAAGCAATGTGAAGAAATTCTTTCTTGATGTCAATTTTTTCGCAAAAGTCAACAGCCATATCCTCCGCTATTTCTTCCCCTGCAAATTTCTTTTTATAACTTGCAAAAACCCATTCAGCCGCATCGGCACTTGAAACGCCAAGGGTAAGTTTTCCGTCAATGTATACCCCATACGCTTCAACCATCATATCCACATTGGAAAGTAGTGCACGCTTTAAGTCATCTTTTGTGCTGAGGGCCTTTCCTTCCACAATTCTGCGGACAAAGACAGGCTCTTTGCTATACGATGTATCTCCAAGATAAATCTTTATCTCGTCACGGGTTTCACTTATGGCATCGTAAACCTCGGCTTTATCAGTAACCATGCCGATATTTTCACCATCCACAATAACTTCATATCCAAGACTCCAACCCATTAGATTTACCATTGTGCAAACTGCAATAATAACAAGTGCAGTCGACGCTGTGCTTAAAATCCTGCGTCCGAACTCACTCCACAAAGACTTAACGCTCTTTTTGTATTCAATCATTTCTTCTGATGGGAGTCTTTGTCCACTTTTTCTTTCGAAAGGCTTCAAAACCTTTTCACCTATATTTTCACAAAAATCAAAAAACTTTGATTGTAGCAATTTCACTTTTCCTGAAACAAAAACTTTTTGTTCTTCCGTTTCGTTTTTTAAATTCAAAAAATCACCTCTTTAGCACTGTTTTATATAATCATATCAATAAAAAATTAACCTATCTTAAATATATTGTTAAATTTTTGTTACAATCTATTTTATTTTACACCATTTCCTTGTAAAAATCAAGGGATTTTTGTTGTTTTTTAAGTCCCTCCATTTGTTTAATTTTATTTAAGTTGACTATTTGACAAAAAAATGATATACTGTAATTTGATTATAAAAATTTGTATAAATTTTAATATAAACTCCGGGAGGCAAAAATTATGAGCGAGATTAAAAACGCTAAAAAATTAGTTGACATTCTTCACGACAACTGCAAACTTTCTTTGGAACAGATAGCCACAATGGTGGATATGACCGTTGCCGAGGCCGGAGCCGCCATTGACCAGCTCGAAAAGGATGGTGTCATCCTTGGCTATGGAGCTATTGTTAACTGGGACAAAGTTCCTGAAAGAGACGTTGTTTCAGCATACATAGAACTCAAAGTCACTCCCCAGCGTCACAACGGTTTCAACCGATTAGCCCAGCGCATTTATCAATATCCGCAGGTTAAATGCTTAAATCTTATGAGCGGAAGCTATGATTTTGGCATTACAGTTGAAGGCGAAAGCATAAAAGACATTTCTCTTTTCATTTCAGAACATCTTGCACCTATGGAAGGTGTTCTCAGCACAGCTACTCACTTTGTTCTTAAAATATACAAAGAAGGCGGCACGGTGTTTGTAACAGAAAATGAAGATGACAGGGAGGTTATATCCTTATGACATTTAACCCCGAATTTCTTCTTAGCAATGCAGTGACAAACATTCCCCCATCAGGAATAAGAAAATTCTTTGACATAGCAGCAGAAATGAACAACGTCATTTCTCTGGGCGTGGGCGAGCCAGATTTCGTAACCCCTTGGCACATCCGTGACGAAGGTGTATATTCTCTGGAAAAGGGGCATACTCACTATACCTCAAACAAAGGTCTTATGGAACTCAGAGAAGAAATATCAAAATACCTGAAAAGACGATTCAATCTAAGCTACGATGCAGCCACCCAGTCAATAGTGACCGTGGGCGGCAGTGAAGCGATTGATATATTTTTGCGTGCAGTAATAAACCCAGGCGACGAGGTTCTTATTCCCGAGCCAAGCTTTGTGTGTTACAAGCCAATCACGCAGCTTTCAGGGGGCGTAGCTGTTCCTCTTCTTACAAAAGCGGAAGACAACTTCAAGCTTACACCCGATGTATTAAAGGCTGCTATAACACCAAAAACAAAAGTTCTGGTGTTGCCCTATCCGAACAACCCCACAGGTGCAATAATGACCCGCAGCGACCTTGAGAAAATCGCAGAGGTTATCCGGGATACAAACATTCTGGTTTTAAGTGACGAAATCTACTCCGAACTCACTTATGGAATGAAACACGTTTCAATAGCAGAGCTTGACGGTATGTATGAACGAACTGTTCTTGTAAGCGGCTTCTCAAAAGCATATGCTATGACAGGCTGGCGTCTTGGTTATGCCTGCGGTCATCCATCCCTTATCACCCAGATGACAAAAATTCATCAGTACGCTATTATGTCAGCTCCCACCACCGCACAGTATGCGGCTATCGAAGCTCTCAAAAACGGCGATGATGACATTGAGGTTATGCGAGATGAATATGACAACCGCAGAAAAATAATTGTTAAAGGCTTCAACGATATGGGCCTTGACTGTTTTGAGCCGCAAGGCGCTTTCTATGC
Organism: Clostridia bacterium; assembly: GCA_045580025.1. Lineage (GTDB taxonomy): Bacteria > Bacillota > Clostridia > Monoglobales > Monoglobaceae > SIG440. The sequence continues at coordinate 35,141 of JAZNNB010000024.1, read as the reverse complement.
TTTCCCGTCAATAAAAAGCACAGGTCTTTCATCAAATGATTTTTGTGAAAAGCTCCTTTATGATATGAAAGTCGCAGTAATCCCCGGCAATGCTTTCGGCGACTGTGGAGAGGGTCATATAAGATGCTCCTATGCATACTCACTTGAGAGCATCAACGAAGCATTAAGTCGCATCGAAACCTTTATCAAAAAATTAAAATAAAAAACAAACCGGGCGGGAAAACCCCACCCGGTTTTTCAATCAGAAGAAAGGTAAAAATATGAACTTTTTATATGACACACACGCGCATCTCGATGACAGTATGTTTGACAGTGACCGCAGTGAAGTAATACAAAAAATCAAAAATGCAAATGTGGGACTTCTCAACAATATCGCATCGGACATTGAGTCTTCAAAAACATCCATCGCCCTTGCAGAAAAATATGATTTCATCTATGCTTCTGTCGGTGTTCATCCAAGCTGCACTCACTCTATGCAAAATGCTGACATAGACACTTTAAGAGAGCTATCACGTCATCCAAAAGTGGTTGCCATCGGTGAAATCGGTCTTGATTATCACTATGATGACACACATCCAGACGTGCAGAAAGAATGGCTTTTGGCTCAGCTTGATTTAGCAAAAGAACTTGATATGCCTGTGATTATCCACGACCGTGAGTCAAAGGGCGAGTGCATAGAAATCCTGCGTGAAAAGAATATAAAAAAATGTGTGTTTCACTGTTTTTCGGGTAGTGCCCAAATCGCAAAGGAACTTGTCAAAATGGGCTTTTATATTTCTTTTACAGGTGTTGTCACTTTCAAAAACGCCCGTCGTGCAGTTGAGGCTGTGAGAGAAATCCCTCTTGACCGCATTTTCATCGAAACCGACTGTCCTTATATGGCGCCCGAACCTTTTAGGGGCACCAGAAACGACAGCAGTCTTGTCTTTCGTATCGCCGAAAAAATCGCAGAAATTAAAGGGCTTCAAACAGATGAGGTTATCCGCGCAACAAGAGAAAATGCTGTCAATTTTTTTGGCATCACACTTTAACAAAAAAATCCGCAAAGGTCTTTCCCTTGCGGATTTTATATTGCTTTTTTTAGTTTTTGTACAACGAGCTGCGCAAGAACTATTTTCACTATATCAGGAATGACAAATGGCATCACGAATTTCCCCAACACAATTCCCAGGGTAGCAGTTCCGCCGCCCCGCAAATACATTACATACGCCCAAAACGTTCCGAGAATATAACAGATAGTGAGCCCCAAAGCCATTCCCAAAAGCTGTTTCTTTTTATTTTCAGGATTTCTCTCACAAATTCTTCCACACAAATAGACTGACGGCAAAAACGCCATTATGTATCCACCACTTTCGCCCATTATCGTGCCAATACCACCTCTGCCTCCGGCAAAGACCGGCAGACCAACAGCACCAAGCAGAATATAGACAAGTACCGAAAGGGTGCTTTTTTTTGCGCCAAAAAGTGCCGCCACAAGAAACACTCCAAATGTCTGAAATGTATACGGGACAGCTCCCGGCAGACAAATCCACGAACATACAGTGATAATAGCTGCAGATATTGCCACATGGTTAATTTCTCTTATTTTCATCTTCATAGCTTTTTTCTTTCGCATCAATCGGTGTAATAACGGTTGGAATAAAGTGTTTGGCAAGCTTGCTTTTCCCACGGCTTTTCACATAAACAAAGCCTATAATACTGAAAACTGCAGCACCTATAAAATTCACCAGCAAATCTTTCATTGTGTCAAAAAGACCAATATCAAGATATCCGTCTATTCCAAAATCTATGCCATTTACCGACACAGTTTTTATATTTTCTATAACTTTTGGTTCTTTTGTGCTTTCACCAAGAGCAGTAGAAACTATGGTGTTCACAACCGCGTCCTTTTGCATATCTGTTTTCACAATAAAGTCACATAAAAATTCAAAAAATTCCCAAAGCACACCGATTGTCATAGAAAAACAAAATGCAACCACAGCCAAAAACACAGGGGACATTTTGAATTTTATGTTGTCATTTCTGTTCAGTATGTCACTGAGACCAAAGCCGATTGCGGCGCACAAAAATCCGTTCACCGTATGAAGAAGAGTATCCCAAAATGGCACTTTTGTATAATAACTGCCCATCTCACCCAAAATTACGGAAGCAAATATGAACAGCAAAATAACAATTTCAAGAATGTTGGGAAGGTCAATTCCGAAATTCTTTTCAAAAAAAGCCGGAAGCAAAAATAGAACAAGAGAAAGCGCGCAAAAGAAAAGGTTTTCATAATTTCCTCTGATACAGGATATGATCATAGACAAAATAACAAACCCGCGCAAAAGCACATAAACCACAAATGGTCCTTTGTGTGTTTTTATATGTTCTTTGTATTGTTTTGCATTTGCCCATTTTGGAACAGACATTTCTTTTCCCCTCCCATTTATTTAAAACATATGGTAGCACACTTTTGATTTTTTTTCAAGAGTACTTTTATTATTGTTCCAAAATGCCCGTATAAAATTCTCTGTTTTCTTAACTTACCTCCCGAAGCCTCACTGAAAGCACCGTCATATCATCTGTTATTTTTCCGTTTTGATTTTCTATTGCTTTTGACAAAATTTTATCGGCAAGATTTTTCTCTTCACCACTTCTCCTTGCCTCCTCCAAGAATTCACTGACCCACATACTGCCCTCTTCCCTTGTCTCTACTCCGTCAGTTACCATAACTATCACATCTCCGTCAGCCATAGTTTTAAAGGTCCTCTCCGCCTCCATTTCCGCAATAACCCCCACAGGAAGTGATGCTGCTTTCACAGTATTCACACCGCCCTTTTGCATTATAAAGCTGGGTTCTGCCCCAGTCTTTATGAACTCCGCCTCCCCTGTATAAAGGTCAATTATGCAGATATCAATAGTCACAAAAGCTTCCTCGTCAGATTTAAGCAGCATAACAGAATTTATGAACTTAACCGCTGTCTGTGTATCAAAACCTGCTCTCAAAAAGCTGTCCAAAAGCTCAAGCATAGCTTGACTTTCACGGGCGGCACGGCTGCCTGTTCCCATTCCGTCGCTTAAGGCAATCACATACTTCCCGCCGCTTATGTGTGAAAATCTGTAATTGTCACCATTTTCTTCAGATGCAGCTTTAAGTGCAAAATCCGTTTCCACCTTGTATCTTTCAGCCTCACACACCGAGAGTCTCATATATCTTTCATCATCGGAAAACCTTTCTTCCACCAAGATATCACCCCTAAAAATATTTTTCATTACCTTTTTTGTTTCATCAATCTCGTCACTTTGAAATCTGTCACGCTTTATGGTAAGGTCTACCTTGTATCTGCCCTGCTGTTCCCTGAAGGTTTCTACCTTCTTCACCTTTATACCATTTTCAGAGAGTTTTTGCTTTATTTCACGTTCGGAAATATCGTCAAACCGTATATCACTTTCTATTTCATCCGAAAGGCTGCCGATTATATCGGACACTCCAAAAAGCTGTTCGCCCACGATTTTTCTGCTTTCTTTCAGCTTATTCTGCCACACACGCTTCACCTGATGAATATTTAGCTGGTGATTAAGCTCCTCCACAAGCCGAGGGAGGTCTATGCATCGGGTTTTGAAAAGCGGCTCTGCATCCGACGGATTGAGGATACCTTTTTCGTCCATTGTCTCCATAAGCCGAAAAAGTGACCGATAGGTAAAATCAAAATCCTTTCCCCAGCAGATTCCGCTTTTTCTGCATTTTTTGCAAACCTTGTCTGCCGCAGCATCAAAAAAAGTTGCAACATCCTCAGTATTTTCTTCGTTTGATTTGTCCGAAAGCCTTTCCAAAGTCTTTGCCATCGCCTCTAAAGACGTAGCAATAGAATGAAGCCTTGCCCTGAGGTTTTCCTTTATCTTTCTTATTCCTGCTCTTTCTTCCGCATCAAGGCAAACAGTCTCCTCCACAAGAGCAAGTGCTTTTGGTTTCACAAACGAAAAGGCAACAGCCGCCGCCATAATTTCATAAATGGTGAGCATAGACTCCATCGCCCCGTCCGTATAAACCACCAAAACAGCGTTGGCAAGGATAACCCCGGCAATAGTTCCCCCCTTGCCAAACCTTGAAAAAAGCCCAGCAAGAAATCCACAAAAACAAAATGCACCAAGTATGGGCAAAAAATAATCACTGCCTATCCCGCAAATAATCCCAAGCACAACGCCTGCGCCTGTTGAATATCCCATTCCACAGCTTGCGGAAATAACCAGCAAAATCCCTGCTGCAACAGAATTCATAACTGAAAAATTTGTGCCGATATAAATTTCCTTAAGGCTTAGTATCGCTATCCCAATCACAATCCCAATGCTAAGTTTTTCTTCTGTTCCGATTTTTTCCAAAGCCAGCTCCTTGCTTCTCACAAGGCTGGAGCTTTTTTCAAACGCCAAAGCCCCCAGCATAGCAACCAAAGCTTCGAAAAGAAGTCCAAAAAATCCCGAGAAACTGAAGCCCTCCCAGAAGATTGTCACAAGCCCAGAAAGGATAATTGCACACCCACCTGCTATTGCGGCTGTCAAAGACTTCAGTGCCACACCGTTTTCAAGCACAAACAAAACCGCCATATAAATAATCCCTGCGCCCACATATTTGACAAAGTTTAATCGGTCACATACTGTCGCACTTCCAAGGCTCACGGCAATTAAGGACACCACAGTTTTAAAAGACAGTTTTCGTTCCTGAGCAAGAAACGAAATTCCAAAAGGTGCCATTTCTCCATACGGCACCGCCATAGCCAGAAAAAAACCCAAAGCTCTCACGAGCCAATCCCTTTTCGAAAAAATTCTTTTATTTTTCGGTCTTGTTATTTTCTCATTTTTCGGTACATTATACCTTGAAATTTCCAATTCCGCCATTTTTCTTCCTCCTTTGTAACTCCCTCTTGCCTCTGTTTTCCCTCATTATACAAAGCCCTTGCTGAGATAATTGTCGAAACGCCATAGAAATGGAAATTTTTGTAAAAATATTTTAACACAAAGAAAGCCCCCCAAAGCTTTTGCCTTGGGGGGCTACCTTTTTATTTCAGGTTGAAATATGCGTCTTTTCCAAGATAAATTGCACTTTCACCCAACTCTTCTTCTATTCTGAGGAGTCTGTTGTATTTTGCCGTTCTGTCTGTGCGCGAGGGGGCACCCGTTTTTATCTGTCCCGAATTCATTGCGACTGCAATGTCTGCAATAGTGGTATCCTCCGTCTCGCCGCTTCGGTGTGAAGTTACCGCCGTATACCTCGCCCGATTTGCAAGCTCGATTGCTTCTATTGTTTCTGTGAGAGTTCCTATCTGGTTGACCTTTATGAGAATTGAGTTTGCAACAGAAAGGCTGATACCTTTTTTGAGGCGTTCACTGTTGGTAACAAAAAGGTCATCACCCACAAGCTGTACCTTTTCGCCAAGTCTTCGGGTGAGCATATCCCAGCCCTCCCAATCTTCCTCTGCCATACCGTCTTCTATAGAAATTATTGGATATTTTACCGACCAGTCAGCCCACATTTCCACCATTTCCTCGCGGGTAAGAAGCCTGTCGGTCTTCCACAGATAATATTTTCCGTCTTCTCCTCTCTTTTTTGCCTCCTCATACATTTCGGTGGATGCAGGGTCAAGAGCAATCATAAAATCATCATAGGTCTTAAATCCCGCCCTTTCAACCGCCTCCACAATTATTTTCACTGCCTCTTCGTCATTTTCAAGGTTTGGTGCAAAACCACCCTCGTCACCCACAGCTGTGGAATAACCTTTTTCTTTAAGAATTTTTTTCAAGGTATGAAAGACCTCTGCGCACCACCTTAGTGCCTCACGGAACGACTTTGCCCCAACGGGCATAATCATAAACTCCTGACAGCTGATGGAATTGTCTGCGTGCTTGCCGCCGTTTATTATATTCATCATAGGAACTGGCAAAACCCTTGCGTTCACTCCGCCTATATAGCTGTAAAGGCTTTGTCCAAGGGCTGATGCCGCAGCTTTTGCCGAGGCAAGTGACACCGCAAGGCAGGCATTTGCACCAAGCCGTGATTTGTTTTTTGTTCCATCAAGGGCTATCAGGGTTTTGTCAATGTGAATCTGATCAAGAACATTGCACCCCAAAAGTGCGTCAGCAATTTCCTCATTCACATTTTTGACAGCTTTAAGGACGCCCTGACCCATATACCTTTCGCTGTCACCGTCACGAAGCTCGTATGCCTCAAACGCCCCCGTGGATGCACCCGAGGGAACAGCAGCACGTCCCACAAATCCACCCTCGGTATAGACCTCCGCCTCAAGTGTGGGGTTTCCTCTTGAGTCAAGTATTTCTCTGGCGCAAATCCCCTCAATAGAAATATAATCCTTCATAAAAAATTCCTCCTGAAAAAAGTTATTTTCCTCAGTATTTCCTAAAAGACAAAAAAATATATATTTTTTTAGATTTTGGGTAAAATACCGTTAACAAAACACAGAAAGGAAGGAAAATATGATAAATCACGACACAATAGAACTTTTGAAACAATGTAATGCAGGTCTGAAAATGGGCGTCTGCTCAATCGATGAGGTTTTGGACAAGGTTTCGGACGAAAAATTCAAGCAAATCCTCATCGAATCAAAGGAAGAGCATCAGGCACTTGGCAGTGAATCCCACAAATATCTTGACGAATGCGGTGAAGAGGGCAAAGAACCAAACATCGTGGCAAAGGGTATGTCATGGATGAAAATAAATATGGTTATTGCTATGGAAGACTCGGACAAAAAGATTGCAAGCGTTATAACCGACGGCTGTGATATGGGCATAAAGTCCCTGAGCCGATACCTCAACCAATATGAGTCAGCATCGGAAGAAGCAAAGGATTTGGCAAAAAGAATTATAAACCTTGAAGAAAGACTGAGACAGCACGTTCAGGACTATCTGTAAAATTTTACAATTTTTTACATCTTTTCTATTGACTTTTTCCAGAAGATGTGCTATATTAAACGAGCTAAACAATTTTCAATTTAATATTCGCTGAAACTGTCAGTATTTTTACTTTTGGTAAAAATGCAGGCTCGCTTTTTTAGTGACTGTTTCGGCATTATTGAAGATTGTTTAGCAACAATGAGTCCTGCATTTTTCGTGCACGGCTCTGGTCGTGCACTTTTTTTCTCCAAAATAAAGCTTTTTTTCTGAAATTTTCCAATTTCTTTTTGCGCGACCACGCAAAAGCACGCCAACCTTTTCGGTTGGCGTGCTTATTTTTTACCTTATTATAAGTTTTTCACGAAGTCCCGAATATCTCATCTGGACATTATCATTCTTCACAAACTGTGAAAGAATTTCCTCCTTGCCCACCAAAACAACCAATTTTTTAGCACGAGTCACCGCTGTATACAAAAGATTTCTTGTGGTTAAAAGTCTGTGGGTATCAAAAATGGGCATTATCACCACGTCAAATTCACTGCCCTGACTTTTGTGAACAGTGAGAGCATAGGCAAGCTCAATTTCGGTCAAATCCAAAAAGTCATATACTACCTTTTTGTCATCAAAAACCACCGACATTGTCTGTCTTGGAACATTTATGTCCGACACAAAGCCCACGTCACCGTTGAAGATTCCCTCGCCCTTTTCGCCGTCTGAAAGCCTTGTCCAACTAAGGTTATAATTATTCTTGTTCTGCATAACCTTGTCGCCAATACGGAATGTGCATCCTCCCACCGTCTTTTCGCTTATTCTGTCTCTTTTGGGGTTTAGGCGTCTTTGCAAAATTTCATTGAGGCTTTGGACACCTATTGCAGTTTTTCGTGTAGGCGTCAGCACCTGAATGTCAGAAACTTTATTGGCGCCATAGGTGTTTGGAATTCTTCTTTCGCAAAGGTCTGCGATTATCTCACAGATAGCCTCTGCATCATTACATTTCACCAAAAAGAAATCGTCCTCAGGGCTATTTGTATAAGGCATCTGTCCGCTGTTTATACGGTGGGCATTTACCACTATCATACTTTGTTTCGCCTGCCTGAAAATCTCGGTAAGCTTCACACAAGCAAGGCACTCGCTGTCAATAATATCACGAAGAACATTCCCCGCACCAACTGCTGGAAGCTGGTCACAGTCACCCACCATTATAAGCCTTGCCCCCACAGGAAGCGCAAGAAGCAAACTATGCATAAGAAGAATGTCAACCATCGACATTTCGTCAACAATCACCGCATCGCAATCAAGCTTGTTTTTCTCATTTCTCGCAAAGCACACACGTCCGCCCTCGGAGGGCAGATTTTCAAGAAGTCGGTGGATGGTTTTTGCCTCTACTCCCGAAAGCTCGGACATTCTTTTTGCAGCACGTCCCGTTGGGGCTGCAAGCATCACCTTTTTACCCTGATGCTTCATTATGTTTATAATCGCTTTTATTATGGTGGTTTTTCCTGTTCCAGGTCCCCCCGTAATTACCATGGCCGAGTTTTCGAAGGCGGTGAAAACCGCATCCTTTTGCTCGGGGGCAAGCACCATCTCCAGCTCATGCTCTGCCTTTTCAATTTTTTCTTCCATCTCACGTCCGTTGATTTCAAAGATAATGGAGCTCATTTCCTTTAGCCTTTTTGCGACGCCTTTTTCAGCATCATAAAACACATCAAGATAGACCGCATCAAATTCTTCATAGCTTATTATTTTGAGCGTGCCCTCAAGTGAGAGCTTTGAAATAGCATCCTCAACAGCCGTGGCATCAATTTCAAGCACCGCCTTGGTCTGTGCCACAAGCTGACCTTTTGGAAGATAGGTATGACCGCTTAAATATGCACCATTTAAAAGTGTGCTCACCACCCCTGCACAAATTCTTGGCTCAAAGGTTGGAGGAAGCTTCATTTCTTCACGGATTCGGTCACATATTTTAAAAGTGAACCCGTCAATGCCACTGAGAGCAAACGGATTTTCGCTTGCAATGCTCACAACCCCCTGACCAAATGTGCGATAAGCTTTCACCGCAAGGTTTGGAGACACACCGAACTTTTGAAAGAAAACAACGATATTTTTGATGCCGATTTGTTCAACATAACGCTTGTGGATTTCCTCTGCCTTTGCCTTTGAAATTCCCTTTATTTCGGTGAGCCTCTCGGGCTCATTTTCAATCACCTTGAGGTCATCCGCACCAAAAAGCTCCACCATTTTTCTGGCGGTGCTTCTTCCCACGTGGGGAAGTATCCCTGAACCAAGATAAAGTTCAATTTCATTCTCGGTTTTGGGCATAACCCTTTCAAATGAGCTTACGCTGAACTGCTGACCATATTCGGGGTGATTTTTCCATTCCCCCATAGCAATGATTTTCTCGCCCTCAGTCATTCCTGGCATATATCCTGTCAGCGTATAAAGGTGTCCGCCAGACGATGCATCACAAACTGTATAGCCGTTTGACTGGTTTTCGTATATAATCCCCTCAACCATTCCCTCAAACTTTTCCATCCAGGCAGCCCCTTTCACTCAGAAAATTTCTTTCATTCATTATACAATACCAGAAATTTTCTGTCAATGAATATAGGGAAATCTCAAAAGGTTATGCCATAGCCTCGGCAAGTTTTAAGACAAGCTCTTCGCCGTATTTGTAGCAAAGCAAAAATTCAACCGTCCCGTCTTCAATTCCCGCTTTTGCCTGAATGATTTCTACCGCTTCTTCAACTGTCATATCGCATTCTCCTTTCTTGATTTCATCAAAGGGAAAGTTTTTTCCGGGGCAGGCGGTATTTGAAAAATCCTTATGCCGTTTAACAATAGCATTAGGATAAAGGCTCAAAAGATTTGATATAAGCTGTTTGCCCGCATTTTTCTGTTTTATCGGCATAACTTCTTCAGTTTCAAAATTACCCTCAAAGCACACGCCGAGGCTTTTGCTATTATATCCCGTACAATGTGCACCCGCTGTAGCAATAGGACGGCCACGGTATACTGTGCCGTCTTTTCTTACATAAAAATGATAACCAATCCCGCACCAGCCGTTTTTGAGATGCCCTTTGTGTATGCTCAGTACATCCCCCGTACCTGCCCTGTGATGAAGAATTATATATTCTGTGCTGTCCCTTTTTATTGGCGCGCTTCCCCATTGATATTTCACATCAACGATTTTCATTTTCGTCTTTTTCCTCCTTAGATTTCAGCATATCAATAGCTTTTGTGATAACCTCAGGGAACGGCACGCCCATAAGCCCTGCATTTTCGATTATGGATATTGCTTCATTTATAATAAAACCAATTATAGCAGTTGTCCTTATGTAATTTGTATCAAGAAGCCCGTCAAGTCGATGTGCCACAAGCACGAAAAGTAATGTAACCCCTTTTTTTGAGAGTCCTCTCCAGCCTGCACGACTGCTGATTGCACCCGTGTCCGACTTGTTGCTCTTGTGGAAAACCCCCGCTACAATCAAACCCATCAAAAAATCAACCGCCATAAATATTACAAGAGTGACCATGTCCTCTGTCCAACCGCCAAAAAGCCGTGTCACAAAGCTCCCCGTTATCCCCAAAGCAGTGCAAAGATATACTTTTGCTGTCTGAATGTTCATTACGTTTCTTCCTTTTCTTCCTCTTCTTTCATTATTTCTTCATACTCCGCATCTGTAATCTCTCTCCAGTTGTCGGCATTGTCATTACAGCCAAGGTATATTTCCTTGCTGTAAACTTCACCGTTGGTGAGAATCATATCCTCAGATGCCGTGATTTTTATAAGTTCAATCTTTGTTTTTTCCATTAGCTAACCGTCCATCCTTTCTGCACAGCAATAGCAATATCGCCGTCGCTTAGTTTTTCTTTTGCTGTTTTATGAAGTGTAAGCGTCCTCGTTTCGCCTGTATCCTTATAGTCTTTTAACGCATTTATGATGTTCATAAGGCTGTCATAAGAAAGCTTTTCCGCGTTAGAAATATTAAGACTTGCTCCAATTTTGCCCTCTATTTCGATATTTACGAGAGAGAACAAGCCATTAAAGGAAGTACTCTCCCACGTCTGGCTCCCGTCATCTTTAAATACAAGCTTGTCAATAGTAATCAATGAGGGGCAATTATAAAAAATGCCACTCAAACTTGACGTTCCTATTGTAGAAATTTCGGGTAATCTTGTTGCGCTTCCATAAGACGCAAAATCTCTAAAACCTGTTGCCTCCGATGTATCAAGTGTAACCCCCATATCTTCAAGGCGCTGAGCAATGTCCGTAAGCTTGCTATATGCAAACATCATAGTTATTACCCCTTTGGGCTTAATATCATATTTGGGCTTAAATACATCCATCCGCCAACGAGCAAAAGCATACCCATAATCTGTTCTGTCGCCATTATCCTGATAAGTATCCCAAAATTCATCATACTGCGATTTTTTTCCTGCCTCATATACTTCGCCAATCTTTGCAGGGAAATCCTGAGCATTGATTGCGCCATTAGACCCAAGCACTGCCCGAAAATCATTCGCTATTTTTGTTAAATATTCTTTTAACATCAATAGTCACCCCCCAATGCTGTGCCAATAGCATTATCAACATAATCAACTACTGCTCTTGTTGATGGATATGTTTCATATGTTGCCCCGTCTGTAATTTCGTCCACCCTATTTTTGATGATCTCACAATCAATTTCAGTAATCTCAATGTTACCACTGCGGTATATCACTAGCCCTACATTTACAACGCTCTTGCCTACATATACAGATGTTACCCATGCCATCCAATCAACACTAATACAATCAAGACGAAAAACCGTTCCCTCAAATACTGCGACTATATTGGCATTTCCAGAGTTATATACTTCCTTTATTTCATCAAAACTTTTGTCTGATGTATATACCCCTGTCGACCAGTTTTGAGATATATTGACTTTAAACTGCTGCTGCACAGTTATCGCATCAATAAGGGTTTTAAGTACGACGCCTTGATTAGCAGACAATGGTTTAGTTACATCGTCTGTTGTAAGATCATCTACAATATCTTTTGTATCAATTTTCTGACCCAACTCTGCAACTATAGTTGTTGTAAAATTCGGATCATTACCAAGAGCTGTTGCAAGTTCATTAAGAGTATCAAGTGTTTCGGGTGCAGAATCTATTAATGACGCAACTTGAGTGTCAACATAATTTTTCACTGCCAATGCGGATGGATATTGTTCGTGTGTTGATTCTCCTGTGATATTACGTTCTTTCACAATCATTTTCATTGTTGTATGACCAGATTTATTCATGCCGATGTATGACATCTCGCCAGACGGGGCAAGAGAAGCGAACTCAATATAAGAATCTTCTACATATGAAAGTTGAAATCTCATATAGCTGAATTTTCCTATCACTATTTTTCCGTCTTTGTGTGCATTTAATATTTCATCAAATGACTTGTCAGCGGTCAGATTGCCACCTTCCATTTGAAAAATAACCTCAAATGTTTCTTTGGGCATATTATCTAACATCTCGGCTTTGTCTTCCTCTGTCCAATAGTCTGTGCCGCGCTGTGGGGTGTTTCCCTCCGCCTTGACCCCTGTATCGACAAAGGCTTTCTCGTTACTGTTCCATTCAAACCAGTTGCCATTTTCCCCTATGTACGGAGCTTTTGTACTAGATAAAATCTGGCTATATACATCAGGTGTCGGAGGCTTTGGCATTTCTCCATTTGTATATCCTGATTTTTCCACCCTGACCCTGATACTGTTTGCAGTTATTCTGTCTCCGCATACAACCGATACAGTAAAAAATGGCGTTTTTATAACCTCCCATGGTATAGTACAGACATTATCAGAAAGGATTACGTTGTAATACTTAACACCATTTCCGAATATTGCAATAATGTCACCGACCCATTCTTCAGTAAAGGTAAACTTTGCAGTAAGATAATTTTGGCTGTCTGCCACAACATCAAAGCTATCCGTTCTTGATATAATCTGATTTTTTACATTAAATTCAAGCATACCGCACCTCCTAAACCAGCCTGAAATAAGGTATTGATTTTTCAAAAACATTTTTATAATGACTAAAAACCTGCTCCGACTCCACCACAACAACCATCCTGCTTGTCTCGAGTATAATATCAAATTTTGCTTGCCAATAATATAGTGACCCCGTCACATAAAACTTTGCTCTCGTGCTATTTTTTAAATCAAAATATTTTTCGCAAATTTCTGGGTCCGTCGAGCCGGTGGTAGTGCACGGATACTGATAAATCAAGTAATTGAATTTGGTTATATCAATGCCCCTTAAATCTATTTCTGCCAAAATTTTTTCCTCATCATTATAATATGGTGCTTTATCATAAGTTGCAAAAACTGTTATTCTGTCTTCAGATATTTTATATGTTGCATTTTGCCCAAGAGTCGCAACCTTTGACCGTGCAAATGTCCTTTTATCAAAAAGCGTACCGTCCGCCAAAAGTTCTGACAAAAGAACAATCTCTCCACCCGTCGGCAGTCCTTTATCAAACAAAATATCCGTTTTCTGAAGGGACGGATTGTAATGTGCATAGATGTATCCAGCCGTATTTGGTGTTACCGGCAACACATATCCTTCTTCATCAACCGTCAGCCTTACACCGCTTTTAAAAAACACTATCCCCTGTGAAACCGCAACTGTCATTTCTGCTGTTCCCACATTTTCCACATAGCATTTGCATCCATCAAGCGCAACACCTGTCTCAACAAGCGCAGATGTCATCACATTGAGATCAGACACATTGTAGCTACCCTTCGAAGCGAAAGGTGCAATCCCTGCACCCGTCAAACTTTTTGTAATGTCGTTTATATCATCAGGTCCGTATGTTGTGCTATCAATAAAGCTATAATTTATCCCCATTATCATTCCTCCAAACTGCTTAGTATTGGTGCAACCCCGCTTTTGTCCGTATCAAAATATATGTTCACCGAGGCTACACGTTTGTTTTCTGTTTTTTTGAACTCACCAAATTCCGTTTGAACTCTTACAATATCCCCAAGAACGTAGTCTTTTCCGTATTCCACGCCCTTTGCTTCACCCTCCGTTTCTTCTCGTCTCTTCAGTTGTGCTATTTCAGCAAGAGCTTCTTCCTCTGTCTTTATTCCCGAAAGCACGGCGTCCCATTTTTTAGCACCTGTTTCCACCGAATTTCCAAGATATATCCATATAGTGTCAGGCTTTATTCCGGTCACCTTCCATTTTCCATCAGGTGTATCAGAATACAAGTAATAACCTTTGGGGCATCTGCAATCAAACCTTTCCACAGGATAGTACTTACTTCCGATTTTATACTCTGTATCGGAAGTTATCTGATAAAAGGTATACGCATTTGATACCTTATTATTTGATAAAGACGGCGAATTGTTATATGCATCCCAGCCGCCCATATCGACGAACTTTCTCTCATACCAACCGGAATTTGTCACCATATCCTGCTTTTCGACTGTGTATTTCATATCATAAGCGGTTCTGCTTGAGGGAGAAATCATACATAAAGATTCATTACCCTGATATACCAAAAAGACAAACTTCTTTAAGTTGATGTCAGGAATAAGGACAAAGCCCAAGGCCTGTTTCTCAAGAACTTCGCATACAACATCATAAAGCACCCTTACCTTGTCTGTTGAATAGCTCGAAACCTCACCCACACCTTTAAGTTCGCCCAACTCAACGAAGTCCTCCGCAGAAGAACTCACAGCATATCTTGCAATTTCTTCTGCCGTTATACCTGATTGGGAAAATTCCGTTACTCCTCTTTTGGTTAAAAGCCACTCAGGTGTTCTGCCAAAGACAGCTATATCCTCATCAATTTTCCAGCCGGTGACTATTGCAGAGTTTTCACCCGCAACGACAAGCAAATATGGATTGTTTTCAAGCAAGGTTATGACATCAGTTTCCGAAAGCGAAAAATGTACTTCAAAACTTCCGTATCCACAATACTTTTTTTCTATGTTGAGGGATACTACTCTCGGAAAATCCGCCAGCAGATTAAAATCAAAATCATAAAAAAGTATATCCCTCATATTATCACCGCCTCATTATATAGATTGTTGAATCTGCATTCCACAGTAACATCTGGTGTCAAGTCGCCAACAGACAGCGAAATCACATTCACACCCTTTGTGAGCACAAAATCTCCCAAAAAGGTATCTTTTGAAAGATAATTTATGATATTTCCACTGACGCTGCTGACAACTTTTCGGTTTTTTATGTCCACCGTCACTATATCCTCAGCTTTTGGCGCATAGTCAAGTTGCACCTTCTTCCCCGTGGTTTCGTTTATCATGATGATACTCTCAACATCGTCAAGTGCTGTTGGATAGTATATACTTATAACTGGCTCAACCGAAACCGTTCCTTTAATCTCAACGTTGCCACCAAGAACTATCTCACCAAATGCCGCAGGAAGTGAAAACGGAGTCCTAAGAAGCTTTGTTCTTTTATATAGAGATACCATCGTATCCTCGCTGTCCTCAAAATAGGGACTATCACATACAAACTGCACTGCAAAAGTGGAAATTCTTCCGCAAAGCACACGTGTCACATCAGGAATCTGCACTTGACTACAATATATCCGTCTATCCAAATCCTCACTTTTTATATACAGCATTCCGCTTTGGTCAAGCACGCCCAGTGCATCTCTCACACTTTTGACAGCATCCTTTCCACTCACTTCAAGAGCAATAGTTATTCCCCGCGCCGCAGCTCTTGAGTTTAATGTTTCTTGGCCGTCGTAACCCGAATATACCGCCGTATTATATTCTCGCAAAACAAGTCCCAAACCTTCTATCGCAGTTATCTTAAATGTCGAATCATTTCCTCCGCCCCTCATAACTACCTCACCAAGTTCATTTTTGTATATAAGTGTAAGCATAATCAGTTATTCCCTCCTCTCAACCGGTCAAGAGCCGCAGCATTTCTCGCCGTCCTAAGCTGTTGCGTAGTAGTATCCTTTGACGCATTGAAATTATAAGTAGTTTTGTAGGTTGTATTTTCTGTCAATGCACCAGTTGCTCCATCCGTCATTTTCTGCATATCCACTACTATTTCAGCCATACTTGAAAGCATAATCGACCGCATTTCCAGCATTACATTAGTAATTTCCGTTTTAAGTCCATTCCCAAATGCTTCACCTGAGTCAATCCCAAGCTGATAATAACTGTCAGGCACTACATCAAAGTTCTCTTCCAATGTTTTTATAAATACATTTTCCTGTTGGCTGTCAGCCTTAACGTATCCTTTGTTAAAATCATCAATACTGACAATTCCTGCATCACGAAGCGCCTCTTTGTTTAATACTCCATTAAGTTCCTGGGCAATGCTTTCCGCCAGTGAATTTCGGGTTAAGTACCCTTTGATAAAATTTTTGCGTGTTTCTTCGGTTGCTGAAAGTATAACTCCCGCCGCCGAAATGGCTTCGCTTACGTCCATTTTGGCTATTTCAGAAAATATTCCGTCCGGAATATCCCCAAGATTTTTAAGAGCCAAAATCGCATTTCGATAGCGACCTAAAAGGTCAATTTCCCTTTCGAAATCCGACAGCTTGTTCCACACAAACCCTTGACTGCTTCCGTCTGAGTTCACATTTTTCAGAAGAACCTTAAGCGACGAAAACCACGGTCCGTCCTCAGCTTTAAGGTTTTCTTCAAGATCTTTTTGAAGAGAGTGAACCTTTTCAAGCATTTCAAGTTGCTGCTTTGCCGTCTCATCCATAAGCCGTTTGTTGTAGCTTATTATTTCCTCGGTGTATTTGTACCAGCTGTCAGTACCCTCTCTCAAATTCTCATCCCGATATTTTTTCAGTTTTTCATAATATTCCTGCTCGCTGATAAGTTCAAGCTTAAGTGAATTTTTTAGATTAGCAAGCTCCCTTTCCTGCCGTTTTTTTGCAAGCTTTTCCGCATTTTTTGCAGCGTTTTTGGTAACAGTTTCAAGCTCCACATAAACATTCTCAAGTGCAGTCACAGCAAGATAAGAGTTTTGACTAAGCCCTACACCAATACCTGACGCTATCATTTTGCCAATATCATTTTTGCCTGCCTCGTTTTCGAGGCCATCCATATATTTTTGAAAATCAAATGACATATAAATCCTTCCTTATCAGTTGTTCTTTCAAAAACAGTGATTGCCGTTTCAGAATGCTCCCGAAAGGCTGTCAGCAAGTTCTTTTTCCTTTTCTTCATCAGTCCGCATATCCGGAAGTTTATATTGCTTCTTCATTTTTTCATAAAACTTTTTAAGTTCCTTATTCTTGATTTTAGAAGTATCCAAAGACCGGTATCCCACAACTTTCGAAAACTTGCACCCATCATCCAATGCCGAAATCAACAGCCTGAACTGCCACCAATGCATATTGGTTTTAAGAAGGTCTATTCCAAACTTTCCCAAAAAATCTGCCCACAAAAACTTAAAATCTTTTTTGAGGTCATAAAGAGGCGCACCAAAACTTCTCTGTTCCGTCCTTTCCGCATCCATTCCCCCCGAATAAAACCATAGCAATTTTTCAAAGGCAGCCACGGGGTTGTGAGGAAGATGCGGATATGCGAGCGCAAGAATTTTTGCAGCATCCTTTTTGCTATCTTCTTTTAATAAAAAAATCTGTTCAATTTCAATCCATACCGAAAAATCAGTGTTTATCGTATATTCTACTCCGTCTATTTCCACCTTTTCGGCAAGATTTAAAAACTTTGTTTTCACTCTTCTCTGCCACTCTCCGTATCCCCAAGCCGCAAGCCTATTTCAGAAATTACATAACAAAGTGCCCCCGAAAGCTTCGGTATGGTCTTTTCCTCATTTTTAAATATTTTTTTTACTTGTCTTCTCCCCACAAGTTTTTCAAGGCTTCTCTCAAGAAAACTTTTCACCCTGTCACATATTTCATTTTCATCGGTGCTGTTTGCAGAGATGTTTTGAATTTCATTTGCTGCCAATCTTTTTATTTCGCGACACAAAGAAAGCAGTTTTTTGTTTTCCTTGATTTCCGCATAATTTCCATATATCTCAAGAACCATTTTAACCTCCAAATCACTGTTTTTGAATTTCCTGCCCGCACAAAACTTATTTATGCGGGCAGTTTTTCTCAAGTTTTAAATTTCTTGAAAGGTACAAGTCTGCCAATCGTCATTGCTTACTGCTTTCCCAAACACCTTTTCGCCTTTGACTCTGAAGGTACCGCTGTATTTGTAGGCATCCATACCGCTGCCTTCATTTTCGGCAATAACAGAAAAATCACGCTTTACCGCACCCTTTTCGTCATCCGCCATATCCACCATAATGAGTGGTCTTACTGCATCAGCACCAACTTTTTCGTGGTTGAAAATTGATATAATATCATCATGAACTGCATCACCCATGAATCTGTCAAACCCAAAAGAAATTGACGGAGTATATGCCACCACATCGGTCTGTTCAAATTCTTCATCAATATACTGTCTTGAATATTCCTTTGGATTTTTGGCTGTTGAAATTTCGTCAAAACCTTTCATCCTGAAAAATGTATAACCACTGCCATTCTCCGACGGAACGCCATAAAACGCCAGTTTTTTGTATCTTTTAATTATTTCTGCCATAAAAATTTCTCCTTTCTAAAAAAAGCAGAGGTCAGAGATCATACAATCTTTCTGCACCTCTGCATAAAATCATTTTTCCATAAAATAAACCACTTTTATTTCTGCTTCAAACCTTGCATCGACACTTCCCGTCTGGGTTATTTCAAAGCCCTTTTCAACTGATACAGAAAGTACACGTCTCATTCTGTCAAGCTGCGGAAAATTTTCGCTGTTTTCTTGGTCATTTATCCAATGCTCTATTTCTTCGCATCTTTTTGCTGCCATAGAATTCCCGGAATTTGCTCCGCTGTATTCCTGCCTGATTGCAAGAATGAATTTTGCGTGCCTTATTTGCCCGCCATCTGTATATTCGGTTTCGAGCGTATCCTGGCCGCACATAATAAGTGCCGCCGAAAAAGGCTCTTTGTCCAGATAATTTATCATAACGCCGTATTCCGAAAGCTCGGGACAGGTCGAAAAGAATTCTGCCAACTTTTCAATCATAAAAACCTCTCCTTTTGCCTGTTATCTGTACTCATATTCTGCCCATAGATGCCAGTGAGGAAAAGTCCCCTTTTCATTTTTGGTGATGGTTGCAATTCTTCTGCACTTATGCGCAGAAAAATTGCTATTTTCCATTTCACCAAAAAAAATCAAATCCCCAACCGACACACTTTCAAGGCTCGAAAGGGCAATCCTAATGTCAAAGCTGTCCCTGAGATATACGCCGTCAGTCTTATTTCTCAGTCGTTCTTTTTTGTAAATCCACGCAGGACAACACGCCATTTTAAAAAAGTCTCCACCCTTTGTTTTTTGAGAAAAAACGGTGACAACTCCATTTGTCAGCATCACTCCACCCCCGCATAAAGAAGTCCTGTCTTTCCAAGTCGTCCAAGAACGATGGTTCTTATCCTTTCCTTGATACAGCCTTCACGATTAAATGTGACCGAATAGCCGTCAACAGTTTCGCTTTTTACTGAGCTGATATTTTCTTCTTGGTATAGGCACTCCGCTATTTCACATATACAAAGCATAACCACAAGCCTTTCCTCAGGAGTAAAATCCTCTTTTGCCAAAAAGCTGCTGATCACCCTTTTTGCGCGGTTTACATAGCGGTCAAAATTTTCTGCAGTGAGGTCCCCCTCATTTTGACAGCTATATGTATTGTAATAAAAATCAAAGCTTATTTTATCCTTTAACATCCTTGCTGTTCACCGCCTTTTTCTTTTTTGGTTGCTTTGCGGCTGTTTTCTTTTTGTCAACAAGTCCTACAAATCGCACAACAATCCTCCCAACAAACCTTATTTTGTTGCCTTGTGGAGATAGATGCCGTGGGTCTTGTTTTCATAAACATCCGCAATGCCATAAGAACGGTAGAAGAATTTCCACGCATCAGAAACCTGATTTTCTTCGGGTGTAACAACCTTGCTTACCACGTGTTTCTGATACTGGATTGTAGCTGATTTTTCAACCACCATAAAGTTGATGTTTTTGCCGTTTTCCGCATCTTTTACAAAGTGACCCGCAACCTCACCTTCGGATGAGCCGTCATAAAGGTTAACTGCAGTATAGAATCTGCTCTGAGGCACCTTTACAATCTGTGCAAAGGAGTCAAGGACTGCCTTTGATTTTGTAGTGTCAATATTCATCACGCCGTTATAGAGCACTGGCGTAATAAACAAAATTCTGCTTTCTGTTGGAACTTCCGCTTCATCCATTGCATTCTGTGCAGCGATAAGTGCCGCAAGTGTATCCTGCGGGTCATCAAGGTCGCCTTCGTCCAAACCGATACCGCTAACACCAGCATACTGGGCAAAACGGAATGCATCGATTTCAGGCGCCGCCTTTGTTCTGATGAATTCACCCGAAAGCTGACCAAAAGCCACGCCAGCTGTTTCTTCATTATCCATTGCATCAATAGTGAAGGAACGTCCTCTTTCATAATTGAATGTAACTGTTTCGTTTGTGAGTGTTACATCACCGCCGATATAACCATTCTCACGACTGTAATCCGCAAGACCGTCCATACTCATCTTGGGAATAATAATCTCGTTTGCATTTGCACCCATTCTCACAAGTCGGCTGTTGCCATCAAGAACGGATGTAACTGAGGATACCTTATAAACTTCATCAAGGGTATCAATATACTTTTTGAATTTTGCAATAGCATTTGCCATAAACTTTCTCCTCCAAATCTGCTTTACTCGGCAGGAAGCCCCATAATTTCACGGATTTCACCTTTCTCAAGTTCGCCACCAAACCCCATTGTTGAGGCAACAATATGAGGCACCTCTGCCTTTTGGTCAAATAGATTTTCTGCAGATGTGAGCTGGGCAAAAATTTCACTGTCACTTCTTTCCTGATTGTCAGGGTCTTCGAGTGCCTTTGAAAATTCTTCAAATACTCCTTTTTCGGTGAAAGCATTTAGGAACTTTGCCTCACCCACAACCGCAGCAAATCTGTTTTTAATTTCCTCGGCTCTTTTTTGCTTTTCTGACTGAACATCTCTTTCGTCAATGACTTTTTGCAGCTCGTCTATTTTTATTCTCATTTCTTCTGCCTCACACTGACTGTTTTTAAGTTCTTCCATCAGTCCCTCAAGCTCTGCCACTTTTTTGTTGGCGGCATCAAGAGCCACTCTTGTTTCCTGTCCATCGTTTTTTGCTTTTCCAATGTCAGAAGAATTTATATCCAGAATTTTTTTCAGCTGTTCATCTGTAATTCCCTCAATAATTCCTCTTAAATCCTCTCTTGTCATAGCTATAACTCCTTCCTTTCGAAAAATCCAAAGACTTTTCAGAAAATGCTTTTCAGTTTTTTATCGCAGTTCTCTCTGCAAGCATCCGTAGTTTATCGTCATTGCGGACAAATTTTATTTATTTAAAATACTTTTCTTTGCAGTTTCCTCATCCTCGCCAAAATACCACATACGGAACTCCCAGGGTGCCATAATCCCTGCATCCACCAATGCCTGTTTTTCCTCAAACTGAGTTTTACGGTCTGCCTCAATGCTGTCATCAAAATCAAATGAAACAGAGCATTCTCCCTTTGGTGCCAAATCATAAAGCGTGCACCAAACATCCATAGCATACACAAGCTCAAGAAGTGCTTTTTTCAGTGCCTTCTGGTTGTCCGAAACCGTGGCATAGCTTCTCTGCTTTGATGCCCTGATTTCCTCAGCTGTCTTTTGTGTGTCATTTATCTCGGAAATTGTTCCATAGGCAAAACCACAATTAAATTCAATCTGTCTGAAAATTCGGTTTAAGCCTTTTGCAATTTCATCAATTCTTATTTGGGGCGACCATTCACGGAAGAAATCCATATCGTCAACATCCAATGTGCGATAAAGTTTTTTGTCCGGAAGACTTGGCCTTCCGTTTTTGTCACGCTTAAACGCCATAGCATTTGCAATAAGCGCCCTCTCACCGCTTTCAAACTCCCACAAAAGTCTTTCATACTGACGGTTTGCATCCTCAATAAGATTTACCGCATTGGCATAGACCGAAACGCCAAGTGGTGATGACGGGTCAATGCAGTTGGCAATGGCAGGCTTAAAATATCCAAATAGCGGATTTTTCACGTTCCCAATAGAGATCGTTTCTGCCAAATCATGCCACTCATGGATATCCGCCAAAGAAATAGGCGTCCCGAGATTGTCCCTTGTCCTTGAAAAAAATGCTTTGTTAGAAATCTCATATGTATCACCCACAAAGCTGTGTTTTTCAAGCCTTGTATAAAAGCCTCCATCACGGGTAATTGTCTGAATAAAGACAGCCCCACGAATGTTTCCTGATTCATCAAACGAGGTGGGTAAAAATTTATCTGCCTGAATAAAATCCACAAAAATTTTTCCCTTTGAAACATAAGGCTTCATCACAAGTCCGCCTTTTGCACAACCATATTCCACGGGAATTCTTATATTTTCAATAACGCCCTTATATGTATCATTCAAAAATTCTGCCCTTTTGCTTCCCGAAATCACCGAGTTCATTTCCACCGTAACAAGCCTTGCCATTTCAAAAGCAATGGCCGTGGGCAAATGAAGGCCGTCTTCTTCCTCATACATCTCTCTCCACACCGAAAGAGCTGTGCTCATCTCGTCTGATACCGCAATTCCCGAAGAAATCGCTCTCTGTATCGAATTTTTATCAAACATACTTCCTATCACCTTTCCAAAAAAATTCTTTATTTCTTCAAACAAATTTTTTCCTCCTTTTCTTTTAAAGAAGCCTTTTTTTAGCAACTGTAAAACAAAAATATCTTATGTCGTCCATTGCGTGGTCAAACTCTTTCAAAACCTTATCCTCCTGAGATCCCCCGTCCCACGAATAGCTCCCGAATTCACGGATGGTATCCTCACAGCTTTTGTGAATTAAAAGCTTCCCGCCCTGAAGCAGCGTTCCCGTAACCCTTATCCCGTCCAAAACACTGTTATCTGCTTTTCTCACGCTGAACTCTCCATGCCGCCTTATTGTGGCAATAAAGCTTGCTGCTGACGGGTCTATTATTACCGCCTTTATTGGAAAACCCTCAGCCAACTTTTTTAGTCTTTGATAATATTCCTCATCAGTAAGCAGCATTCTTTGGGCTTTTCCCGAATAATAGCTTTCCTTTATTCTGACCGCACATTTGTCATCAAGCCGCCAAAGTCCCATACTGCACGGATTCAGCGTTCCATAGTCTATGGATATATAATATTCCTCATTTCCCAAAGGTTTTGGAATTTCACTGACAGTGTGCACATCTTTATCAAACATAGGATAAACAAGCCCCTCTGCACTGCACCACTCCCCCAGAATAAACCGCTTATAAAAAACGCCCGTATATTCCTTTTTCAGCTCTTCAACATATGCTGGGTCCAAAAAGGTGTTGTCGTCAATGAGAAATTCCATCAAAAAGAAATCAAGTTCGCTTCGTCTGTCAATATATTTCACTTTGAACCAATGGTTGGGGTTGTCAGGATTTGTAGTTCCAAAAAGCTTTGCCCCATGCTCCGAAAGTCTTGAAAGAAGCATCCCAAAAAATTCTTCGGTGAAAAGTGTAACCTCATCACAGTATGCCCCTTGAAGTGTCATGCCGCGGATTTTACTTTCCGCCCCAGCATCATTCACGCCCTCAAGGTATATTTTTCTTCCATAAAGTGTCCCCTCTTTTTTTGAAATGGAATAGCTGAAATTGTTTTTACCAGCTAAAGTCTCAAGCAAATCAAGACAGTTTCTTTTCAAGGTAGTAAGGGTTTTTGCCGTCATAAGATACGCTTTATCCTTTGGCATATTTCTTATCCATACACACCACAGCACAAGGCTTATCCAGGTTTTCCCCGACCTGACACTTCCGTGCAGAATGTTTATTCGCCTGAGCCCACCTTTCGCAATTTCCATAAGCTCATTTTGTTTGTCAGTAAGATTTTTATATTTCCTCATTTTTATGTTTGCTATCTCACATCCTCAAAATCATCAAATAATGTGGCAAGAGTTCCGTCAAGAGATTTATCCTTTTCGTCAGCCCCGAATTTGTCAATCAAAGTTCCCATCACAGACGAGAGCTGATTGAGCGGTGCACTTGATATTCTTTCAGGATTTCCTATTTCCTGAAGTATTGTGTCAATTAGCCTGCAGGCATCCTTTTTCTTTCTGTTTATATACTCGCTTATCACATTTTTTTCCCCAGAACCCAATTCATCGCACCTTGGCTTTTCCACTCTTGCCACCCCGCATTCTGTTTATAAATTCTTTTCAACTGTATTATAGTGCGGACATTTCAGCCGCAACGGACTTTTTCCATTTTTTTATATTTCGTGCTAAACATCGGTAGAATGTTTGGCAAGATAACGCTCTGCAATCTTCCTCACACCCTCCTCGCTGTTATAACCGCCTGTCATATACGAAACCTTTTTCCAAGACATACATTTCACATATCGATAATAAAAAATTTGTCTGGTTAAGCTGTCATCAATGGACTCAAGAAACTTATCAATTCGCTCTTTGAGTTCACTGCACTTTCTTATTTTGGTCACAATTCTCTGTTCACGTTCCTTGATATTGCGAGCCGCAAAAGCTCCCTTGTTTTCGTTCTGGCGTGCCTCTATTTTAAGGTTCACAAGCTCCTCGGTATCATTCATAATCTCTCGGTTAAGATAATAAATCTGCATAAGTTCTTTCTTTGTCATAAAAACATCTCCTCAATCTCTGCTGTAATATTTTGCTCTGCACTTAGGCCTGCAAAAACATCTTCCAAACCTGTCTGTCACTGTGTAATCATCCAATTCATTAAATTTCTTTCCGCACACCTCACAAAAAAATATTTTTTCATTCCTCAGTTCACCAAACTTCATAAGGTCTAAAATATCATGGTGCTCTACCTCCATTTTTACACCACCTGCCACTTTTTTTGTTTCCTTCAGGAAACTTTTTTATTAAAAAAAATAAGCACTATTTGTTTTTTGTCTATCTTCAGAATCTTTGAAATTTGCTGGATTTCAAACAACGTAAATTCGGATATCCCCCAAAGCCTACCCAGAAGAACAATCTTGTTAATCGGTATGCTTTCAGCAAGCCTTTTCACCGAAAACCCCCTTTGCCGCATAATTTTTTTCAGAAGTTTCCTATTCATTTTTTCACCTCCCATTTTGGATTTCGTTTTAAATGTTACCATTATTTTACATTTATGTCAAGGCATAATTAACATTTTTTTACTTTTATGTCAAATGCAGTTGCAAATTTGGAAATGCTATGATATAATATGTCAGCAAAAGTTTTTTGCCAAACGGCTGCAATATCACGCAAAACGAAAGGATGATAAATATGCCTATTGATATCAAACAAAAACGGATTGAACACGGCCTTACCCTTGAACAACTGGGGAAAATAGTCGGTGTCAGCAAAAGCACCATAAAGAAATGGGAGAGCGGTTACATAAAAAACATGAAAAGGGACAAAATCTTCAAGCTTGCCAACGCTTTGAATATCTCGCCTTTACAACTTTTAAATATTTCCGAAACCTCTTCCAGCGAAGAAACTTTTATTCCTCTGAATGATGAAAACCGGCTTTTGCTTGAAAATATTTTAAACATTTCCATTTCCAAGGATACAGTTATATATTTTACGGACAGCCACGCCCATTGTTACAAATTTTCATCTAACATTCTCCATATTTTTAAAAATATTTGTAATCCAAATAGCCGTGACTAATTCTTTGCATAAAAATAAGCCCCGCCTCCTCACCTTGAGAAGCAGGGCTTTCGCTTTGCTTTTTAATCTTCAATAATTGTAACTTTTTTCATTGTGATGGGTGTAACCGGACTTGCCATTTCGCCCATTGAGTTGGTTTTTCTTTCAACGTCCAAAAATCCGTCAACAACATCCATGCCCTCGATAACCTTTCCAAAAGCCGCATATTGTCCATCAAGAAAGCTTGCATCATCATAGCAGATAAAGAACTGGCTTGATGCACTGTCGGGGTCCATGGAACGCGCCATTGAAATCACTCCACGCTGATGTGAAAGCGTGTTCTGGCTAAAGCCGTTTGATAAAAATTCACCTGGTATCTGAACTCCGCTTCCTCCCATACCTGTGCCTTCAGGGTCACCGCCCTGTGCCATAAAGCCGTCTACGACTCTGTGGAAGCCCACACCGTCATAAAAACCGTCCGAAACCAAATCCACAAAGTTCTGAACTGTCTGTGGTGCATATGATGGGTAAAGTTCAAGAACAAACTCGCCGCCATCTTCCATTTCAACCAAAACCCTTACATTTTCCTCTGTCATCTTTTTGTCCTCCTCATTTTTTCCCTGGGCTACCGCAAGCTCACCGCTTTCATTTGCTGTGTTTTCGTCACTCTCGTTTGCTGTGTTTTCTCCATTTTCTGTCTGGGTTGTCAACGTTACGTCATCATTGAAAGTAACTCCCCGCTTTTCAAACCCACCTGTGGCCCCAATGACAAACAAGCCTATCACACACACCGCAGCAATAATACCTACAACAGCCGATATAACTTTGGTTGGGGAAATTTTTTTCTTATTTTTATTTGAATTTTTATTGTTTTTCACAAGAAATCTCCTCTTTCGACTTTTTATATTCTGAATTTAATTGTAATTGTATCAACGCCTTTTGTCAATACTAAGAATGTTACATTTTTTTGAATTTTTCAGTTATCCTATTGTTTTTAAAAGAAATATATGGTAATATATATACATTAGACTGGTATATTTTGTCCGCTAGTAGTTGCGGGATATATATACAAAATTCAAACTGGAGGCGATCCCTTGAAAAAACCTTTACGTGGTTTAAGCTTTTATTTAATCTTATTTCTGATAATTCTCACCATATTTGTGGTTACCTCAACCCCGGAGCCAACAACCAAGCATGTTTACTCCGACCTTCTCACAATGATAAAAACAGGTCAGGTAACCGAGCTGCAGGTTGTTGATACCACCGCATATGCGACACTTAGCGATAACACAAAAATAGAAGTTGCAACTCCCGGATATACCGTCCTCTACCTGAGCGTGGGTGACGATATTGACCGTCAAGTTGCTGCCGGCACGCTCAAGGTCGACACGCCCGAACCCGTTTCTCCGCCATGGTGGCTGAGCTTTTTGCCATCTCTTGGTCTTATTGTCATTATGATTGTCTTCTGGGTTATTTTTATGCGTCAATCACAAGGCGGTGGCAAAGGCGGCGTTATGTCCTTTGGCAAAAGCCGTGCCAAAGTAACCATTGATGATAAGAACAAAAAAACCTTTGATGATGTAGCAGGCGAAGACGAAGAAAAAGAAGAACTCAAGGAGATTGTAGATTTCCTCAAAGACCCCAAAAAATTCTGTGCCCTTGGCGCAAGAATCCCTAAAGGCGTTCTTCTTGTAGGACCTCCCGGAACAGGTAAAACATTGCTCGCCAAGGCTGTTGCCGGCGAAGCAGGTGTTCCTTTCTTCTCCATTTCTGGTTCAGATTTCGTAGAAATGTTTGTAGGTGTTGGCGCATCCCGTGTACGTGATCTTTTTGAGCACGCAAAGAAATCTGCGCCATGTATAGTTTTCATTGACGAAATTGATGCCGTAGGCAGACAAAGAGGCGCAGGCCTTGGCGGCGGTCACGACGAAAGAGAACAAACCCTCAACCAACTTCTTGTAGAAATGGACGGTTTCGGCATAAACGAAGGTGTTATCGTAATTGCTGCAACCAACCGTCCTGACATTCTTGACAGTGCACTTCTCCGTCCCGGTCGTTTTGACCGTCAGGTTCTGGTTGACGCTCCTGACGTCAAGGGAAGAGAAGAAATCCTTAAAGTTCACGCTAAAGGCAAACCTCTTGCAGATGATGTGCGTCTTGATGTTCTTGCAAAAACCACTGTTGGTTTCACAGGCGCAGACCTTGAAAACCTTATGAACGAGGCGGCCCTCCGTGCAGCAAAGAACAATGCAACCTCAATCACAATGTTTGACCTTGAAGAGTCCATAATGAAAGTTATTGCAGGTCCCGAAAAGAAGACTCGTATCGTCACTGAAAAAGAGCGCAAGCTCACAGCATACCACGAAGCGGGTCACGCTGTTGTTTCAAAGCTCCTTCCCACTCAGGATCGTGTTCATCAGATTTCGATTATCCCAAGAGGAAGAGCAGGCGGATACACACTGTCTCTTCCCAAGGAAGATGTTTCTTATACCTCAAAAACCGAGATGCTTGAAGAAATTGTTTCTCTCCTTGGCGGCAGAGTCTCAGAACAGCTTTTCCTTGGCGACATAAGCACAGGCGCTTCAAATGACATCGAAAGAGCCACCGCAATCGCCAAAAATATGGTTATCAAATACGGCATGAGCAAAGCCCTTGGAACGCGCAGTTTCGGCAGCAGCAATGACGAGGTATTTATCGGCCGTGACTTTGGTCACACCAAGGATTACAGTGAAGATGTAGCTGCAAAAATCGACAGCGAAATCAAGCGCATAATCGACGAATGCTATGCACGTTGCGAAGATATTCTCAAAGAAAACTCTGATAAGGTAAAGACAACCGCAGAGCTTCTTCTCGAAAAAGAAAAGGTTGATGCCGATGAATTTGATGCACTTTTCACAGAAACTTCGGCAACTGCTGAAGCTTCGGCTGAGCCTGAAATCTCATCAGTTGAAGACGAACCGATGCCACCCGAAAGCACAGATAATGAATAATACAAAAAACGAGAAATTTGTTCTTACAGATTTCTCGTTTAATTTAAAAAGGATACCATTATGAAAAAAGAATTAGAAATCAAATGTCCTGCAAAAATCAATCTTTCCCTTGATGTAGTAAACCGCCGAAGTGATGGTTATCACAATCTTTCAATGATAATGCAGGAAGTAAAGCTTTTTGATATTTTGAAAATATCAGTCTGCGATTCCCAGGACTCCATCATCCAGTTTTCCTGCGATAACGAAAATATACCCACAGATGACAGCAACCTTGTTGCGAAAGCGGCAAAATTATTTTTTGAAAAGACCGGAATAACCGCACAAACAAGAATTCATTTATGCAAAAACATTCCCTCAGGAGCAGGTCTTGGTGGTGGTTCTTCAGACGCCGCAGGGACACTTATTGTACTTAATAAGTTGTTCAAAAGTCCCCTTAGCGACGCCGAAATGAAGTCTCTTGCTAAATCCTTAGGCGCAGACGTTCCCTTTTTTCTGTCTGGCGGCTGTATGCTCGCCGAGGGTATAGGTGAAATTCTTACTCCGCTTCCCCCGCTTGAAAACGCATTTATTGTTCTGGCAAAACCTGACATCAGCATTTCAACTGCCTACGTTTATAAAAACCTTATCCTTGATGAAACCACAAAACACCCTGACATAAATACATCAATTATGGCACTTCAAAATAGCGATCTTGATGCGCTGGCAAAGTCTGCAGGAAACGTCCTTGAAACTGTTGCAGAAAATATGCATCCCCAAATTAGTGAATACAAAAAAAAGATGCTCACGCTTGGTGCTGCATACTCCCTTATGAGTGGCAGCGGTTCAGCAGTTTTTGGAGTTTTCAAGGACAATTCCTCCGCCAAAAAAGCTTTATCAGAATTTCAAAAAATCACAAAGGATGCATATCTCGTATAACAAAAAACCACGCTAAGTCCAGCGTGGTTCTTATTTTGACAACAGAATACCCCTCGCAACGAGGGGTATTTGTTTTTGTTTTTTATTTTTTACTAAAACCGCCTTTAATCATCACAATAACGTCACTGTTTGCCTTTATGCCTCTACCATCAGCCAACGGAACAATCAAAAGGTGGTTTGATGGCATATCGCTTCCGTCTGCCAAATCAAAGCCTGCTGTTGTATCGGCAATTCCACCCTTTTCGGTGGCAATAATTGTTGCTTTTCCCATTCTGAGGATAAGCTCTGTTCCTGCTGAACAGATTATTTCCTGTCCGGCACTTGCTTCCACAACCTCGAAAGTTGCCGCCGCACCTGCAGCTCCGTTTCCTGTTTTAAGTCCTGCTATGGCGCTTTCAACATATTTTTCGATTTTAGGCATCAGCACATCATCAATATATGACTTGGTAATCAGCGGGTCGTCTTCAGTTCCAGGCTCTGCCAAAACCACCGTAAACATAAGGCTCAGCACTACAAATAGCAACGCGATTTTGAATTTCTTTTTGTTCTTTTTCATTTTTATCCTCCTCCAATTTCTTCGGGCTAAATAAGCCCAAAACTTATTTCAAGTGCTTCATTTACTCTGGTCATAAGTTCATCATCCAGATGCCCTATTTTCTCTTTCAGCCGTCTTTTGTCGATGGTCCTTATTTGTTCAGCCAGAACCACCGAGTCCTTTGAAAGACCATATTCATTGGCATCAATTTCAATATGTGTCGGCATTTTTGCCTTGTTTATCTGCGAGGTAATGGCAGTGGCAATCACCGTAGGGCTGTATTTGTTGCCTATATCATTTTGAATAATAAGCACAGGCCTAACCCCGCCCTGTTCGGAGCCCACCACGGGGCTCAAATCTGCGTAATAAATGTCGCCTCTTTTAATTATCACAATTATTCACACTCCGCAAGTTTTTGTTCAGCAACTCTGAGCGCTTCGTTATCCGAAATCAAACTCTCTTCTGCCAAACCAAGATTGATGCGGGACATTTCTTCGTAACCTTTTTTCAGCAAACCAGCGTAAGATTCACTGATTTCTGCAAGGACAGCCTTGCTTTTTTCACATTCACCTGTCACAAAAGGCACCCCCATATCAATCCCTTTTTACATTATACGCAGTATGACTTGTCAGGGCTAATTGCAAATACAATTACTCACTTATGTATTTACACGCCATATTCGTCCAAAATGTAATCAAGCGTTTTAATAACTTTTTCATTCTTGATATAAATACGGGGAACCCGCCTTGCTACACCACACACTATTTCATAATTGATTGTGTCGAGAGTGTCTGCAAGGCAATCTGCAGAAACACCATTTTCTGATGCTTTGCCAAACAAGGTAACTTCGTCACCGACATTTATATTATTGACCTTTGAAACGTCAATCATACATTGGTCCATACAAATTCTTCCTACTTGTTTCACGCGTTCTCCGCCTGCAACGACTTCTGCTGCATTTGAAAGTGCCCTTGGATATCCGTCAGCATAGCCAACCGATACTGTGGCAATCTTTGATTTTTCCTCTGTGCAATACGTTCTTCCGTAACTCAGAGGCACGCCCTTGTCAAGCTCTTTTATTGCAGTAACGCGAGCCTTAAAGCTCATAACAGGAATTAAATTCAAAAGATTTTTGTCAAAACTTTTTGAAGGATAAAGACCATACATCATTATTCCCGCCCTCACCATATCAAGGTGCATTTGGGGAAATTTCACCGTTGCCGCACTGTTACATATATGCTTTATTGGGATTATAAGCCCCATGTTGTGCAAATCATTCACAACCGCCAAAAATCGATTATATTGCATATGGGTATAATCTTCATTTTCCTCATCAGCAGATGCAAAGTGCGAAAAAATTCCTTCGATTTCAAGACCCGAAAGCTCTGAAATTTTCAGAATTTTGTCACAAGTATCTTTTCTCGCGCTTTCAGTATCCGAAAGAAATCCTATTCTGGACATCCCAGTGTCTATTTTTATATGAACTTTTGCTGTCTTATTAAATTTTTCTGCAACACTCGAAAGTTTTTCAGCAAAGCTGACGTCCGAAACAGTAGCCGTAATATCATACCTGACAATCTCATCAAGTACACTGTCAAAAGAATTTCCAAGCAACAAAATAGGCGAGGTAATTCCCATTTTTCTAAGCTCAATCGCCTCACACACCCAGGCAACACCAAGATAATCTGCTCCGTTTTCAATGGCAGTTTTTGCCACTTCAAAAACGCCATGTCCATATGCATCAGCCTTGACAATAGCCATCATACGGGTATCTTTTTTAAGACATTTTTTTATTTGCTTCAAATTATGTTCCAGGGCATCAAGGTCTATTTCTGCCCAAACTCTGTTTCTTTCTTCCAAAGTAACCCGCTCCTTTTTCCCGTTTCATTAAATCTCAATTTCTGATTTGATTGCCAAAGGCAAGTTTTCCAGAACATCCGATGCAATAAGACCATGAACACCTTTTTCACTTTTCGCTATGTCGCCTGCTTTGCCGTGAATATAAGTACCCAAAACGGCCGCATCAAAAGGCTCGAGCCCCTGTCCCAAAAACGATGCAATAACGCCCGAAAGGACATCGCCCATCCCTGCCGTTGCCATTCCCGAATTCCCCGTGGGATTGATTTTTACATCACCCTTTTCATTTGCCACCACCGTGTCTTTTCCTTTAAGCACCACAGTTACTCCATATTCATTTGCAAACTTTGATGCTATACCGCATCTGTCTTCGGCTATATCATGGGTTGTAACCCCCAAAAGTCTCGCCATTTCACCAGGATGAGGAGTTATAACAACCTGACATTTCTTTTCCTTAAAGATTTCACAATCCGTCTTTATTGCATTTAGCCCGTCTGCATCTATAACGAGCTTGCCGCTGTACTGAGTCAGAAGTCCAAAAAGAACATCTTTTATATCTTTATTTTGCGAAAGTCCCGGTCCAAAAACCACTGCATCCGCCTTTTTTGCCTCAGCAAGAATTTCTTTTATTGCGCCAAAGCAAATGATACCATTTTCTGCATCAAGCCCTACGGTAATAATTTCAGGCACCATGGCTGCAACAATCATTCTTTCATCCTTTGGCACAGCTACTGTCACAAGACCGCTGCCCGAGCGAAGAGCACTTTTTGACGCAAGCACAGCAGCCCCCGTCATACCTCTCGAGCCTGCAACCACCAAAACTCTACCGCAATCACCTTTGTGGGCATCAGCTTTCCGTCTTGGAATCATTCCACCCATTTTGGTGTCAACATATGGCACATAAAATTCATCACCACAAACCACCGCCACCGCAGAGGTTTTGTGATGGGAAATACTCAGGGATACATTTTGACGCACGCCCTTATACACCACAAACGGAGCATTCATTTCATCGTGTTCAATAGAAACAAGAGAAAGCTCAAGACTTTTTATGCCGCACTTTTTGTATTTGAGAAAAGCCTCTTTTGCAGCATAAAACCCCGCCAGAGTTTCCATTCGGCTTCCGTTTCTCTCAAAATAATCAATTTCACCCTTTGAAAACACTCTGTCCAAAAACTTCTTGTTTTTATTGACAGCTCTTTCAATCCGCGAAATTTCTATAATATCAACACCGCAATTTATCATAATTTATACCCTTTTAGGATTAAGCTTTTCAATTACCTCAACGATTTTTTCTGACGGAGAAAAAACAGTCATAACCCTCATACTGTTTTCAAAATAAACCACAAAGTAATTGTTTTCATCATTCACTTTCTCACAAGCATAAATTTTCTTCACAGAAATATCATCAGAAAACCTTTTATACTCGTGATTTCCGTTACAACGGCCAAATGCCTCAAGGCCTTTTATATTCACTGTAGTGAGTCTTTTTCTTTTTCTTTTATTCATAATTTTATCAATATCAATTTCATTTTTAACCAGGGAATATTCATATTCAACATTAAAGGACATAGAAAACCGATAGGCTATATATATCACACTTGCGGTGAGCACAAACAAAACCGAACCAAATTGTGGAACAAGCGGAAAAACCACCACTAAAAGAAGATAGGCGAAAATCACGCTCAACACCATAAGTCCGAAAACTATAGCTACATCCTTTGCCGTTCTTTTTCTTTCAACTATTTCTTCAATAAAAATATCCATCTTTTCCTCCTTTTCACCACCCCTCAGGCCTTACCTCCCGAATGTGGTGTGTGAAACCATTCTTTTTCATCTTTTTTAATAATTCCCCAAATTCCAATGGGAATCCATGTAATGAGGTAAACCAAAAATCCCAAAAAGTTTTTTATAACCTTCCTGTCAAGCTTTTTGTCGTTATAAAGTCCTGCAAGAATGACAAAAATATTCCCAAAAACAAGTACCGAAAGAAGCAAAAACCTCCACTGTTCAAACCACATGGTACAAAGCAGATTATAAATCAAAGATTTCTCATCGGCAAAGAAAATCATTCCATAAATCACAAGAAAATAGCCCAGAGTCACAGGATAAAGGGTGTCTCCCCAAAAATTCATCAGCATATGAAAAGCGCCCGATGACCTTTCCTCAATACCCTTTTTCATAAGTGGTCTTACATAGCGCGAGGAAACATCTGCAAGTCCCTGCATCCACCGTTTTCGTTGTCTCATGGACGTAGCCATTTTTGTGGGCTTTTCATCATACACCACAGCCTCGTGGGACCAACCCACCTTTATGTCATTGAGTGCAAGCTTAAGAGTAAACTCCGTATCCTCCGCAAGACAGGTAGCGCCCCAGCCATACTCTTTTATAAGTTCACAGTCAACTGCAAACCCCGTGCCGCCAAGGCGACAGCCAAGGTCAAGATTTCCGCGGGAAAGCTGAGAAAGTCTGTTGTTTATCCAGTACCAGAGCGAATACGAAAATGTGAGCCACGAATCAGCAGGGTTTTTACTGTCGAGGTATCCCTGAACTGCCCTATAGCCCTGATTTATCTTGTTGTTCATATGAAACAAAAAATCTTCATTCACAACATTGTCAGCATCAAACACACAAATATACTCAAATTTTTCATCAAGAGCAAAAATCTTTTCAAAGGCAAATTCCATGGCATAACCCTTGCCGCGTTCACTCTCGTCAAATCTTTCAAAAACCACGGCGCCACAATCCTCTGCGATTTTCTTTGTGCTATCTGTACAGTTGTCGGCAACAACAAAAATCTCATAACAATCAGATGGATAGTCGAGATTTTTAAGACTCTTCACCAAATTCCCCACAACAGCCTCTTCGTTGTGAGCCGCAATAAGCAGGGCAAATTTATTTTTCTTACTTTCCACCGTTTCTTTCTTTGAAACCGTGAGAGAAAACAAGGCAAGAACAAAATAATATCCTGCAATAAAAAACAGTAAAAGCTGACATATATCAATAAATACTCTAATCACCAACGCGGAAACCGCCTTCCTTTTATCAATCCATAACACTTTTGATTCAATAATAAATATTCTATTCCTTCAAGAACATATTCCAAAGCTCTTTGAGCGAAACACAATACATCAGTATTATTATACATTAACCGACAAATAATTTCAATAGGTTTAGAAAAACTTTTATTATATGCCCCCCTTTTCCCCAGCCATTTCGGTAACTT
>JAZNNB010000023.1:0-49808 GCA_045580025.1 Clostridia bacterium | reverse complement strand
CCGGTGCATATACAGGATTGTAGTGTGTACTCAGTGGCAATCAGGTAACGCATTTGGTAACGATGCGTGACGGGTTTTAAAAGGGAACTTCCCTTTCGGCGACGATTGGGCAACCCGTCGGGAAAGCCAACCTGACCTATGACACAAAATTTACTGTATATGCTACCCTTTAATTTTTATTAAATTTTACGGAGATGAATATTGATTGAAAGATGACGTGCATCGAAAACAAAAAGTGAAGTTTAAGCCTGCTAAGTTTAAAAAGTCAGACAAGGCTTGGGTTATAAAAACTATTGTTATTACCTTTGTTTTGTCAGGTTTTTTTAATATTTTGTCAAGCGGACTTGCGCAGATGGTAAACATCTGGATAGCAGTACTTATATTGTTGGTTATTGTTTTTATAGGCATATTGTTTGATATAATCGGTATGGCGGTTACTACTGCAGACGAAGCGCCGTTTCATTCTATGGCGGCAAAACGTGTAAAGTATGCCGACCGTGCTATCTTGCTTATTAAGTCAAAGGACAAGGTTTCAAACTTCTGCAACGATGTTATCGGTGATATTTGCGGCATTATAAGTGGTTCTGCAGCGGCAGCGGTGGTTGCCTATATCGTAACAATTTCCCCGGGTCTCAGCAGCGTGCTACTCAGCCTTGTGATTACGGCATCGGTTGCGGCGCTTACTGTGGGAGGAAAGGCTGTGGGAAAGACTGTTGCTATCAAATACAGCAGCTTTATTGTATATAATTCTGCAAGAGCAATAGCTGTTTTGAAATTCTGGAGTAAGTAAATATTGGTGTTCTTATGAAAAAAGTATTGGACGGAGTTAATTCGTCAGCGGAT
The DNA here is from genome assembly GCA_045580025.1 of Clostridia bacterium. Lineage (GTDB taxonomy): Bacteria > Bacillota > Clostridia > Monoglobales > Monoglobaceae > SIG440. The sequence continues at coordinate 48,965 of JAZNNB010000023.1, read as the reverse complement.
TTGAAAAAATTGAATATATCGGAGCTTGAAATTCTTGCGGAAGAAATCCGTGAAATTTTGATTGATACTGTTTCTGAAAATGGGGGACATCTGTCTTCAAACCTTGGCGCTGTGGAGCTTACGCTTGCTATGCACAAGGTTTTTGACTTTTCTTCTGATAAAATTGTCTGGGATGTGGGTCATCAGTCATACACTCACAAAATAATAACCGGAAGGAAAGAAAAAATTTTGTCTCTTCGCCAAAAAGGTGGAATAAGCGGCTTCCCGAAAACCGAAGAAAGTGAAATGGATGCTTTCAATACCGGTCATTCATCAACTTCGGTTTCGGCGGCTCTCGGCTTTGCAACAGCTTTTGCAATGTCAAAAAACGATGCCTGTGCTGTCGCTGTTATCGGTGATGGCGCCCTGACCGGCGGTATGGCATATGAGGCTCTTAATCATGCAGGAAGTAGCGGACTTCCTCTTATTGTGATTTTAAATGACAATGGTATGTCCATATCAGAAAATGTGGGTGGACTTTCTCAGTATTTAAGGCGAATGACGAGCAAGCCAAAATATATCAATGCTAAAGTTTCAGCAAACAGCTTTCTTAAAGGGTTTCCTGTTGTGGGTGAACCTTTCAGACGTTTCGTTCACAGCAGCAAGCGGTTTGTTAAAAAGTTGCTTTTGCAGAAAAAACTTTTTGAAAATATGGGGCTTGAATATCTTGGACCGGTTGATGGGCATAACCTTAAGGAGCTTATTACCATTATGAACTATGCCAAAAGTCTTGGAAGACCGGTGATTGTCCATGCTGTGACTCAAAAGGGAAAGGGTTATGCGCCCTCCGAGAATGATCCGGCAAAATTCCATGGCATAGGGAAGTTTGACCCAAAAACCGGTGCAAGTGCGGTTTCTTCAAAATGCACCTATTCCAATGTGTTTGGCAGTGAAATAACTAATCTTGCAAAAAACAACGAAAAAATTGTTTGTATCACGGCGGCTATGCCCGACGGAACGGGACTTACAGAATTTTCGAAGGAGTTTCCAGACAGATTTTTTGATGTGGGGATTGCTGAGAGTCATGCAGTGACTTTTTCAGCGGCATTGGCAAAATCAGGGCTCGTACCTGTTTTTGCGGTGTATTCAACCTTTCTTCAAAGGGGATATGACCAGCTTGTTCACGATGTTGCTTTCCAGAATCTGCATACAGTTTTTGCCATTGACAGAGCCGGAGCAACGGGAAATGACGGTGAAACCCATCAGGGTATATATGATTTTTCGTATCTTTCACATATACCGAATATGAAAATTCTTGCTCCGTCATCAGGGGAAGAACTTCGTGCGATGCTTAAATTTGCGGTATGTGAATGTGATTGTCCTGTTGCTATACGCTACCCCAGGGGGAGTGATGGCATTGAACGGGAATTGACAGGTGAAATAAAAGACGGCTGTGGAATCTTGGAACGCATGGGAAGTGATGTGCTGATTGTGGCACTGGGAAGTGAAGTATGTGAGGCAATGGTCGCTGCTGAAATTTTGCAGGAAAGAGGGATTTCTGCGGCGGTTATGAATGCGAGATTTTTAAAGCCATTTGATGAAGAATTGCTCAAAGAATTATCTGACGGCAAGAGGCTTATTGTTACCTGTGAGGACAATGTGAGCATTGGTGGACTTGCAGATACTGTGAGAAGAATTTTGGGAAAAGAAATACTTGGACTTGGGTTTTCTGATAAACCATTAAAGTGTGCAACCATAGGCGAACAGAAAAAGGATGCAGGCATTGATGGAAGAGGAATTGCAGAAAAAATAATGATGAGTCTTAGCGAAGGTGATAAAATTGAGTAAAGAACGGCTTGATTTATATATGGTGGAGCATGGCTTGGCAAACAGCAGGAGTGCAGCTCAGGCGATGATTATGGCAGGGGATGTCTATATTGACAACCAAAAGGCAATGAAAGCCGGCGAAACCATAAAGGGCACTGAAAAAATTGAAATACGAAGCAAGGGGCCGTCCTTTGTGAGCCGTGGCGGGCTGAAACTTGATAAAGCGATGAAAGTGTTTCCGATTTCCCTTTTTGATTCGGTGTGTATGGACATAGGTGCATCAACGGGTGGTTTTACCGACTGTATGCTTCAAAATGGTGCAAAAAAGGTATATTCGGTTGATGTAGGTTATGGTCAGTTGGCTTGGAAACTAAGACAAGACGAAAGAGTCGTGAATATGGAGCGTACAAACATCCGTTACATTGACAAAAGCCTTGTTGAAGAGCCTTTGGACTTTTTCTCGGTGGATGTTTCGTTTATATCATTAAAGCCTGTTTTGCCGGTGGCATTTGACCTTTTGAAAGATGGGGGATGCGGAGTTTGTCTTATAAAACCCCAGTTTGAAGCAGGTCGTGAAAAGGTAGGCAAAAAGGGCGTGGTAAGAGAAAAATCCACGCATATTGAAGTTATTGAAAAGGTTTTGGAGTTCACAAAGGAAGTTGGCTTTTCGGTGAAAGGACTTGATTTTTCGCCTATAAAGGGCCCTGAGGGAAACATTGAATACCTCATGTATATCAAAAAAACAAGTGATGAAAGCGAAAGCTTTGATATAGAGGCGTTAGTTGAAAAATCGCACAATCTTTAAATTTTGGAGGGATGCCAAGTGAAAAATATTGCACTCTTTGTCAATCGGGACAGGGACCAGAGTCTCGAGGTGACAAAAGAGGTGATTTTGCTCCTTAAAAAATATAATAAGAATATTATTCTTGATGAATCGCTTAAATCTTACGTTGATGAAAGTGGCGTGACCTTTGTTTGTGGCGACCAGCTGTTTGAAAAATGCGATATGGTGATTGCCCTTGGCGGTGACGGTACAATCCTTAAAATTGTAAATCAGGCAGCAGAAAGCAGGGTACCCATTGCAGGTATAAACCTTGGACACCTTGGCTTTTTGACTCAGGCGGAAAAAGGTGACCTTTCAAATGTTGTGAAAATTCTTGAGGGAGAGTTTTCTGTGGAAAACAGAATGATGCTTGATGCAAAAGTGATAAAGGACGGATGTGTTTTGGAAACCGTTACTGCTTTAAATGATATTATCATTCGTGGCGACCAGTCAAAAATGATTTCTCTTACTGCGGAAGTCAATAATACCGAAGCAAGCCGATACCTTGCTGACGGAATTATTATTGCTACATCAACTGGCTCAACGGCGTATTCCCTTTCTTGTGGAGGCCCTATTGTACACAAAGGGCTTGACTGTATGATTGTGACTCCGGTTTGTCCTCACACAATGAAGTCAAGATGTATGGTGATACCGCCGGAGTTTTCGGTAACGGTCAAATTTGATGCAGCTTATTGCAGCGAGGTTGATCTCAAGGTTGATGGAATCTTAGCAAAGCGGCTTGGAAGAAATGAATACATAGAGGTGGTACGAAGCGAAAAACGGGTTCCCCTTATAAATGTAAACTCAAGGGAGTATTTTGACGTAATAAGTCAAAAGCTTTCAGATTAAAAATAAAAGAAGAAAGGCTGTGAGAAAATGCTTAAAGAATTACATATAAAAAATATTGCTGTTATTGATGAAGTGCATATTGAATTTTCTCCCGGCTTTAACGTCCTTACGGGCGAAACAGGAGCAGGCAAGTCAATCCTTATCGACTCAATCGGTATGGCCCTTGGCAGACGGACAAGCCACGATTTGCTGCGGAGCGGATGCGATGCAGCGGTGGTTAGTGCCTGCTTTTTTGTGTCCAGCAATGAGGTCTTGGAAAGAATGTCGGATATGGGTGTTGAATGTGATGATGGGGTGGTGCTTATAAACCGAAAAATCACCGCTGACGGAAAGTCGCTCTGCCACATAAACGGCATTGCTATGCCTCAGGCGGTGGTTCGTGAAATTTCGGCTATGCTTATTGATATACACGGACAAAGTGACAACCATTCGCTACTTGATGAAAAGAAACACCTGGCGCTTTTGGATGAATTTGGTGGAGTTAATGAGAAACTTGAAGACTATAAAAAGGTCTTCGGGAATATGAAAGAGCTTTCAAAGGAAAAAGAAAGACTTTCAGCCTCAAAGGAAGAAAAGATAAGACGAATGGAGCTTTTGGAGTTTCAGATTGATGAAATAGAAAGTGCGAAACTTAAAACAGGGGAAGATGAAAGTCTTGAGGAGCGCCGTGAATATCTTTACAATATGGAAAGTATAACAAAAGGTGCGGGGGCTGCATATAGTGCCCTTTATGGTGGTGAGGAGACTTCTGCCTATGACCTTTTAAAAAAGGCTCAAAGAAACATTTGGGAAATAAGCAGATTTTTGCCAAAGCTTGAAACTTGCGGAAATCGTCTTGACGCAGTTATAGCTGACACTGAGGACATAGCATCGGAAATAAACGAATATATCTCAGGCGCAGAATTCAGTATGGCAGAGCTTGACTTTATTGAAGAACGGCTTGATACCATAAGGGGTTTAAAGCGAAAGTACGGAAATTCCATAGAGGAAATCCTTAAATATTATGAAAATGCACAGGCAGAGGCAGAAGTAATTGAAAAAAGTGATGAGCGTCTTGGAGAAATTGAAAGGGAACTTGCGGCGGTAGAAGAAGAACTTAAAGCTTCGGCAGAAAAGCTTACTGCCCTAAGACTAGATGCAGCAAAAAATCTTGAAGAACAGATAAGAAATGAGCTTTTTGAACTTGATATGCCCAAGGTGAGATTTGCTATTGAAATTTTGGATAACGAAAATGAAAATAGTGTCTCCTACACCGAAAATGGCAAAGATAAGGTTCGTTTTCTTATTTCCACCAATCCGGGCGAGGATTTAAAGCCTATGTCAAAAATTGCATCAGGTGGCGAGCTTTCAAGAATTATGCTTGCGGTGAAATCTGTTCTTTCGGATATGGGAACTCAGGATACTATGATTTTTGACGAAATTGATACAGGCGTCAGCGGTAGGGCGGCTCAAAAAATAGCCGAAAAGCTTTCTGCACTTGCGAAAAAACGTCAGGTGTTTTCAATCACCCATTTGGCACAGATTGCAAGTATGGCAGACAGCCATTTTCTCATTCAGAAAAATTCTACTGACAGCAGTACCAAGACAGAGGTTATATGCCTTGATGATGATGGAAGAACAGATGAACTTGCTCGTATAATCGGGGGTGTTTCGGTTACTGACCTGACACGGAGCAGCGCACTTGAAATGCTTGATATGGCGAAAAAGAAAAAGGGAATTTGAGACTTATGGAAAAATTCGGCACTGTAACAAAAATAGAAAAAGATAAAGCGATTGTTACTGTTATTCGTGATTCGGCGTGCGGTGAAAATTGTGCGGCTTGCGGAATTTGTAAGAACAGCAGAGAAATGACTATGATTGTACCCAATAATGATTTCAAGGTGGGGGACAAGGTGCGTCTTGTGACAGACGACAAAACTTTTCTTAAATCTTCTGCAATAGGGTATCTTTTGCTCACGGTACTTTTGATTGTTGGCGGGGCAATAGGGGCAAAGCTTGGTGGAGACTGGGCGGCGTTTCTGAGCGCACTTTTGGGGCTTGGCTTGGGGGTTGTGCTCATCAGATGTTTTTTTGCGGAAAAAATTGAAATCAGGACAGAAAAGGTTGAGAGATAGACAATGCTGATAACCATTGATGGCTTAAACAAGAGCTTTGGACAGGATGAAATACTGAAAAATGTAAAAATGACCATAAACGAAAAAGGACGTTATGGTCTTATTGGCGTTAATGGTGCAGGTAAATCCACTCTTCTTAAAATTATTATGGGGGAATTGGATTATGACAGCGGAGAGCTGGCAAAAAAACCTGGTCTTCGGGTTGGTTATCTCAAACAAAATAATGGTCTTGAGAGGGATTCTTCAATAATTGCAGAAATGCGCAAGGTTTTTGAGGATGTTATCGAGGCTGAGGAAAATATGCGTCGCCTTGAAAAAAGAATGACGGAAATTTCGGATGCTGATGCGGATGAATACAAACAAATTTCTTCTGAATATATCCGTGCCCAGAGCTTTTTTGACAGCCGTGACGGTTATAACGTGGATGTAAGAATAAAAACAATACTTTCGGGTATGGGCTTTGGTGACAAGGATCTTGAAACTGTTATTTCCACCCTTTCGGGTGGTGAAAAAACCCGACTTGCCATTGCGAGGCTTCTCCTTGAAGAACCTGAACTTCTTATCCTTGACGAGCCTACAAATCACCTTGATTTTAAAACTCTTAGGTGGCTTGAGGAATATTTGATTTCGTATAATGGCGCAATTCTTACGGTTTCTCACGACAGATATTTTCTTGATAAAACCGTTTCTCATATCTATGAGGTGGAACGGGGCAAGGTGTATTCTTATGCGGGAAATTACTCGAAGTATTTGGTGGAAAAAGAGCAGAGAAGAATTCGTGAAGAAAAGGAATACGAAATTCAGCAGATGCAGATTGCGTCGCTTCAGACCTATGTAGATAAAAATATTGCCAGAGCATCCACATCTCAAAGTGCAAAGTCAAGACTTAAAACTTTGGAGAATATGGAAATTCTGGAGCGACCTGATGGGAATTTAAAACCTATGCGGCTTAAGTTTGAGTATATAAAGGAGCCATACAAGGATGTTCTCACAGTAAAAAACCTTGATATAACTGTCGGCGAAGAAGAAAAGCTTCTTTGCGAGAATGTGAATTTTGAGGTAAAGAAGCACGAAAAGATTGCAATTATCGGTGCGAATGGTATTGGGAAATCCTCGTTTCTCAAAATTGTGCAGGGGGTTATCCCTCATACAAAAGGTAGTATTGAGTGGGGAAAGAATGTATCCATAAGCTATTACGAACAGGAAAATCTGAATTTAAATCAAGAAAAAATCGCACTGGATGAGCTTTGGGACAGATTTCCGCAAACTCCTGAGGCAGAAATACGAAAGACGCTTGGGAATGTGCTGCTTACAAAAGAAGATGTTTTTAAGCCTGTAAAAATTATCAGTGGTGGAGAACGTGCGAAGCTTGCTTTTTGCATAATTATGCTTGAAAAATCAAACGTAATTATCCTTGACGAGCCCACAAACCACCTTGACCTTTCGTCAAAAGAGGTGCTGGAAGAAGCGCTTTCAAAGTATGGCGGAACCCTCATTTTCGTATCTCACGACCGTTATCTTTTGAACAAGGTTCCTGATAAAATTGCAGAGCTAAAGGAAGACGGACTTCGCGTATATAATGGAAAATATGATTATTATCTTGAAGCGACTCAGCGTGAAGCACAGCAGGCGGCGGAGGCAGAACGGCAAAGTTTGGTAGAAAAGGCAGCGTCTTTGGCTAAGGATAAAAAAGAGAAAAACTATCGCTCAAAAGAACAACGCCGCATAGAAGCACAAAGAAAAAACCGCATAAAAGAGCTTGAAAGCCTGATAGAAAAAACAGAAGAACAACTTTCACAGCTTGAAACCGAGATGACACAGGAAGAGGTTTTTTCTGATTACAAGCTTATGACAGAAAAATGCTCTATGGTAGAGGTGCTCCGCACAAAGCTCAATGAATATTATGACGAATGGAGCAGTCTTGAATAACAAAATCCTTTTTATAAAAGAGGTGAAAGAGATGAACTATTTTGAATTTACCAATGCAGAGAAAAAATATCTCGAAGAAATAAACGGGGAATTTGACGTCAGGCTTTCAAAATATGCTGCAAAAAACAGCGAGGCAAAAAGACTTGCCAAAAGACCGAGGCATGATATAATCAGACCTCCGTATTCATATGACGTGGACTGTATAATATACAATCCTTTTTATAACAGATACACAGACAAAACGCAGGTTTTTTCATTCTATAAAAACGATGACGTAACAAGGCGAGCTCTTCACGTTCAGCTTGTCTCAAAGATTGCAAAAACCATAGGCAGAGCACTTCGCTTAAACCTTGATTTGATTGAGGCTATTGCCCTTGGACACGATATGGGGCATACCCCGTTTGGACATAAGGGTGAGGAGTTTTTAAGTGAATGTTACAGTGAGAATACTGCAAAACACAAGGGAAGCCCGAGGTATTTCAATCACAATGTTCACAGCGCAAGAATTTTCAGACACATATTGGAAACGGATTTGACGCTTCAGACTTTAAGCGGAATCATTGCCCACAACGGTGAGAGAATCTGCCGAGAATATACTCCGTCAAAAATTGATACATTCAAAGAGTTTGACAGCATAATGGAAAGCTGTTATCTGGAAAAAGACTTTCACAAAAGTCTTCGCCCTAATACTTTGGAGGGCTGTGTTGTTCGTATAAGTGATATGATTGCCTATGCAGGAAAGGACAGACAGGACCTTTATCGAGTAAAGCTCATTACGGATGAAAGCTTCAAGTCAAAAAGACTTATCGGCACACGAAACAGCGATATAATTTCAAATGTAATAATAAACATCATAAAAAACAGCATTGATTCTCCGTCGCTTAATATGGATACAGAAGTTTTTGAGGATTTGCGTGATTTGATTGCTGAAAATACACGGCTCATTTATCTTGCTGAAGATGTGAAGGAGCCATACCACGAAAGCATTCAGCCCCTTATGAAAAAGCTTTATATGAGGCTGTATAGCGATGTGGAAGAACGGAATTTCAAATCACCTATATTTGTGCATTACCTGAACGATTTTGTTCTTGGAGAAAGCTATCGTAACAAAGCAACCCGAAAAATTGTGGGTGACACAGACGAGATTGTTACTGATTTTATTGCTGCTATGACCGACGATTATTTTGTGGATATATGCAGCCATCTTCACATAGACGATGAGGCACTAAAGTATATCAAGTATCATAGCTATTTTGAATAGATAAAGGAGGGGACAAAATGAAAAAGACAGTCGCATTGTTTTTGACAGTTTTTTGCCTTGTAGTCAGCGTTTCAGCGATGAATAATGACATAAAAAGCGTTCCTGTTCTTATGTATCATTCGGTATCTGACGGACAAAATGATGTTACTATATCGCCCGAAAATTTCAATAAACATATGACGACAATCAGGGATAACGGTTTCACGCCTGTTTCGATTTCTGATTTAATTGATTTTGTGGATAACGGCAAGGAGCTTCCCGAAAAAGTGGTTTGCATTACCTTTGATGACGGTTACAGCGACAATTTTTTAAATGCGTTCCCTATTCTTCAAGATTATGGATTTAAGTCTACGATATTTATAATCGGCAGCTCGGTAGGAAAGGATACCTATAAGGATACAGGCTTTGGCATAAATGCCCACTTTGACTTCGGTGAGGCGAAGGCAATGTATGAATCGGGTCTTGTTTCAATCCAAAGTCACAGCTTTGATATGCATCAGTGGGAGGACGGAGAAAATTCGCTGTTTGTCAGGAACAATGTTCTTCCCTTTGATGGTGAAAAAATTTTTGATTATGTAAATGCTTTTCAAAATGACTTCAAAAAGAGTAAAGCGGACATAGAGGAAAACGTGGGAAACAAGGTGGTTGCCTTTGCGTATCCTACGGGCAGATACAATCCTATTACTGAATTTATTCTAAAACAGAACGGCATCAGGGTTACAATGGCAACATCCGAGGGTCCAAATTATATAAAAAAAGGCGACAAAGAGAGCCTTTACAAGCTTAATCGCTATAATATAGGGGACCAGATAAGCGAAGAACATCTTTTAAAATGGCTCAATGAGGGAAGTTTATGAAAAGAATAATTTTTTTATTGCTTGCACTCTTGTTACTTTTACAGAATGTGACTTTTGCTGCAAAAAACGAAACAAATGAATTTGAAATTATATATGTTACAGACTGCGAAACGGAAATAAAGCCTTATAAGGTGAGAACCGCTTCGAACGCCATAAAGGTTGAACTTTCTAAAATAGTGCCCGAGAAGGAATGTTATGAGTTTTTGGGCTGGAGTACGGAAGATGGCTATGAAAAAGAGGCGCAGTACAAATCAAGACAAAAAGTGGAGATAAATGGTGATACGGTGCTTTATGCCGTGTGGAAAAGGATAGACTCAAAAAAACTTTCCTATATGGACGGTAGTGACAGCATTTTGCCCACACAGATTGTGCTGAGAGATGAAGCAGTTATTCCCATGACAATACCCCAAAAATCCGGATATGTTTTTGGGGGTTGGCAGGTAAGCAAAAATAAAACAGCAAAGCCGGGAGATGTGATTTCTGTTTCGGAAGATATGGTGCTTACACCAATATGGCATAAAGGAAGCCTTGAATTGCCTATTCTTTCTGTGTGGAGCAATAATGAAGAAGGGGTTCTCTTTTCTGCAAAAAATCTTGCTGACTTTGACAATTTCGCGCTTGTGGTCAAAAATCTGATAACAGGCGAAGAAACCACATACAGAAGACGTCTTCTTGCTGAAGACTTAGCATCTGGACAGTATAAAGCATATATTGATGCTGAAAAATACGGAATAACGTACAAAAGCAAAAGTGTGAATTTCGTTGTACAATCACCCGAAATGAGTGACGAAACACCAATAAGACTTTTTATTGACGGCGAAGAGCTTCTTTTTGATATGCCACCAAGATTGATTGATGGATATACATTTATCGCCCTGAGACATTTTTGTGAAAGCATGGGGGCAAGTGTTAGGTGGATTGATGAAAGCCGCTGTGCCGAAATTGTTCTTAACGGAAAAATTGCAAGGCTTTATGAAAATTCAAACAAGTGTATAATCAATGGCGAAACACAGTATTTGCCTACAAAGACACGGCTTATATCATCAAGAATGTTCCTGCCGCTTCGGTCGGTGGCTGAGATACTAGGCTGTGAGATTGTCTGGGATGTTGGAAGAAGAGTTTATGCATATAAGGATGAAGATGCATTCTTTGACAGGAACTTATTCTATATAAAAAGCCATAACGGTAAATTCCTCGCAGAAAATGCGGGAGAACTTGATATTTCTGATGAAGAAAAAGGCGGTGCATGGCTGTTTAATGCGGTTGATAAGGCAAACAGTATATATGAGATATACAGTTTAAGTGCTCTTGACAAGCCTTTGGAGGTAAAAGCCTCAGAAATTTTTTCAGGTCAGTCAGTGAGACTGTGGCAACAAAACAGTTTTGACGGAAAATGGTGGAGAATCACAAAAGTTCAAAAGGATGAGGTTTTGATTTCCCCGGCAAATTCAAATGGCTTATATCTTGATATAGACACAATGACACTCACAGAGGAAGAAAAGACAGCAGTACTCGAAAATGTGAATATATGAAATTTAAAAAGGCGGTTCCCGTTGGGAACTGCCTTTTAGTTTCATTCAAGAATAGATTGCACAGATTTTTTCGGGGTTCGAAGATATCTTTTCAGCATATAAAGGTCATCGGGGTTTTTGCCGATATGATTCATTCCGCTTTCGCAGGAAAGAGATGCACGAAAGCCCATTTCGCGTATTATGTCAAAGGAATCGTTGCTTACACTTCCAAAAGGATATGTAAAGGTTGTAGGAGTGAAATCGACGTTGTTTTTGAAAGCATCCTGAAGTTTCCCCAAATCAGAGGTGAGAACAGCCTTGTAATCAGCAAGGGATTCGCCTCTTTTCTTTTTTGTACCGTTTCTTCCTTTGTCTATGGTGTGAAGATTATAGGAATGATTTTGAAATTCAACATGGTCTGAATCAATCATCTCTCTGATATCCTTCCATGTCAGGTGCGAATACGCCGGGTTTTCGTCAGGCGTCTCGGTGTAAAGGTCTGTGTAATAGCCTATAATTGAAATAACAGCCTTGGAATCGTATTTCTTAAGCAGAGGAAAAGCGTAAGAACAGTTGTTGAAATATCCGTCATCAAAGGTGAGAATAATTGGTTTTTCAGGCAAGGTTCCTTTTTCATCAACAAAGTCAATAAGGTCCTGCATAACTATTGTTGTGTAGCCCTGTTCCTTTAAAAATTTCAAATCTTTTTCAAAGTCTGCCTCTGAAATTATATATTCACTACCTGAGTGACTGCTTCTTAGGATGCTGTGATACATAATGATAGGCACATCTTTTTCAATCCCCTTGCTTTTGTCAAAAAGCATAGCAGAACTTTGGGGGTTAGGGGATTCTTTGGCCATGCTGTCGGCATCAATAGAATCGGGGTAGCTATAAAGTTTTATTATGCCGATTCCCGCAAGTGTTACGGCGAAAATTGCAAAGTAATAAATAAGGGTTTTCATTTTTATAACATACATAACTTTCTCACCTTTCTCTTATTCCATATTGTCTAAGGATTTTTCAAAATAGTCATACTTTCGTCGGAACTCTCCTAAAAAATCGTCTTTTAAAACTTCGCTTCGATTTTTGGAAAGAAAGTTTATGATTTCGTAACAATCAATCCATATTTCGCCATTTCCGTCCTTTTGGGACTCGTCAAAAATCAGCTGAATACCAAAATGCAGATGGGGCGTGTCAATATTGTTTACATTTTCTTTTGCGCTGTAACCCGTCATTCCAAGATAACCTATTACGTCGCCTGCTTTTACAGTGTGGCCTATGGAAAGGTCTTTTGGATAGGGGTGGTTTTTGCGGAGGTGGGCATAGTAATAATAACGCTTTTTGTCAAAGCTTCGTATTCCCACACGCCAACCGCCGTATTGATTCCAACCGATAGCTTCAACAGTTCCGCTTTCTGTAGCGATTATTGGGGTGCCCACACCGCCCATCATATCGTGGCCTAAGTGCTTTCGTTTGTAGCCATAAGAACGACTTGCCCCAAAATCGTCATAATGGGAGTAACCATAATTTTTTGCAATAGGCGAAAATCCTTTAAGACCGTATTTTTTTGTCCAAATAAGCTCGCCGTTTTCTGACTTCTCCTGAATTTCATACTCGCCCAAGAATCCATCAAGGACAGCGCCGTATGCCTGTTTGTAATATGAGAAATATTTCATATCCTTTGTTATATCTTCAATCTTTTCGCCATTTTTGAGCCTTTCTACAAGGGCGCTGAGGTCTGATGATTTGAATGAACTAAAGCTTCCGCCATATTTTGCACCAAGGAATGCCAGAATGTCAATCCAACACACGGGGGTTTTGGTGTTGTGATTTTCGATATCTGCTTTCATGGCCAAATTCATAGCTGTTTCAGTCACACCGAAATCCACCCATTTTATAAATTCTTTTTTTGTTTCAACTGCCTCGTCGGCTTTTGGCGTTGTTTCTGTGACCGTGCTGTGACTTATGGTGCGAAAAATCACGAAACTTAAGGAGGAAACAAATATGCAGATAAGACATAAAACCGCAATGCCGCGGCTTAATTTGAATGAAATAAACATAAAAAAGCCCCCTCCCATATAACTTATGGAAAGGGGGGCTTAAATATGATAAATTATTTTTGATTGTCCGAAAAAGAATTTTGCAAAACGCCGATTGCCCAGTCACGACCAACCTCTGAAGTATCACCGAACCTCGCGGCAGAGTCTTTAAACTGACGGCTTATGGCATCATAAACATCAAGGGACAAATGAGCACGGCAGTTTTGAGCGTTTTCGGTGATTATGAAAAACACAAGGTTTTTCCCGTCTTCGTCTTTGCCACCATAGTAGATACCAAGAATTTTTGCGCCTGGTCTTTCGTCTTCGAATTGGTCTTCAAGCATAATTTTGTAAAGCTCAACAATGCGGTCGTCAACATCGTCTTCAATAAGTGCGATTTTTTCAACAAACTCATTTATCGTGCGGACAACACGCAAATTATATTCGGTAGTTTCAACGATGGTATCATCACTTTTTTCTGTCAGGAGCATTATCATAAAATTGTGCTCTTTGTCAAGATAAGTGCAGTCATATGCAACTAAAATCTCCTCGCCGCATTCACTGCAGGAATAACGAAAAATGTCGCGGCTGAAGATGTGTTCTTTTATGTCAGGATTTTCTGAAGTTTCCCAGAAGTCACAAATATTGAAAGTGCCTTCTTCAAGACAGGCGGGACAGCAAACGGACATTGATTTGTCTTTTGCCATAAGAAATCACCTCTTATTTTATAGTTTTGATGTCATAAGGTGTGGTCTGGTACACAAAATAGTTCAGCCAGTTTGAATAAAGCAGATTTGCGTGGGAGCGCCATTTAACCATAGGCTCTTTTGTGGGGTCGTCGTCGGGGAAGTAATTTTTTGGCACGTCAATTTCAAGACCCTTATCTATGTCACGCATATATTCTGTTTTCAGTGTATCGGCATCATATTCAGAATGACCCGTTATGAAAAATCTGCGTTCGTTTTTGTCGGTTATGATGTATACACCTGCATCCTCTGATTCTGCAAGAATTTCAAGAGCAGGAACTTTGACGATGTCTTCTTTTCTTACCTCGGTGTGACGAGAGTGTGGAACATAAAAGCTATCATCAAAACCACGGAGCAAGATTTTGTGTTTCTTACCTTGAGAAACAGTATGCTCAAAAATGCCGAAAACTTTTTTGTCCATCGGGTATTTTGGAACACCGTAGTGATAATAAAGAGCCGCCTGTGCACCCCAACAGATGTGGAATGTGGAAGTGACATTGGTTTTTGACCATTCCATAATTTCGCAAAGCTCTTCCCAATAATCCACGTCTTCAAAGTCCATAGTTTCAACGGGAGCACCTGTGATTACAAGACCATCGAACTTGCTGTCTTTTATTTCATCAAAGGTCTTATAAAAAGTCTCGATATGACTTGTGGATGTATTTTTTGAAACGTGAGTTTTTGTGTTTATGAACTGAACATTTATCTGAAGCGGTGTGTTGCCGAGGACACGAAGAAGCTGTGTTTCGGTGGTGATTTTTGTGGGCATAAGATTGAGAATTGCGATTTCAAGTGGTCTTATATCCTGAGTGAGAGCGCGGGTCTCGGTTATCACAAAAATGTTTTCATTGTTCAGCGTTTCAATAGCAGGAAGTGAGTCAGAAACTTTGATAGGCATAATATCATCTCCTTGCGGTTAAAATTTAAGTAGTAATCATAACAAGTATATCATACTTAAAAAAATATATCAACAAAAATTTTAAAGGAGATAAAGTATAAAATGTCGGAAGAAAACAAGAACGAAAACCAAAAAGACCAGATAAAAGATATGGGCGGCGTGTATGCCAAAAATAAAAAAATGAATATCTATTGTCTCAGCATTGTAGGGCAGATAGAGGGGCACACAATTCTTCCCTCTGATACAAAAACCACCAAATATGAACACGTTATTCCAAAGCTTGTGGAGATAGAGCAAAGTGATGAGGTGGACGGACTTCTTATTATGCTCAATACGGTTGGCGGAGATGTAGAGGCAGGACTTGCCATTGCTGAAATGATTGCAAGTATGAAAAAGCCTACGGTTTCTATTGTGTTGGGTGGAGGACACAGCATAGGTGTTCCGCTGGCTGTTGCGGCAAAGTATTCCCTTATTGTGCCGTCAGCCACAATGACTGTCCACCCCATAAGGACAGGAGGAATAGTAATTGGTGTCCACCAGATGTTTGATTATCTCACAAAGGTTCAGGACAGAATAATTGATTTTGTAGAGAGAAATTCAAAAATAAAGGGCGAAGATTTCAGAAAAATAATGCTTGAAACGGGGAAAATTGCAAATGATGTGGGAACAATACTCTTCGGTGAGGAAGCGGTATGCTGTGGCCTCATAGATGGCGTGGGAGGAATAAGTGAAGCTATTGATATTTTATGCAAAATGAAAGAAAAATAAGGCGTCAAAACCACGCAACAACAAGGGTTTGAGGGAAACGGGCCAAAAGACGTGAAAATCTTTGAAAAATATGCTTGACAGACCAATGAAAAACAGCTATAATTGTTAAGGTAGAATTTTTTAAAACTTATTTGACACAAGAAAACCACATTTCCAATTCTCAATATTGGAGGGAGGGAAATCAGTAATGGCTGAAATCAGAGTAAAAGATAACGAATCATTGGACAGTGCACTTCGCCGTTTTAAACGTTCTTGTGCAAAAGCAGGTGTTTTATCAGAAGTTAGAAAAAGGGAACATTATGAAAAACCCAGCGTAAAACGTAAGAAAAAATCAGAAGCTGCAAGAAAGCGCAAATTCAGATAATTTTTTACAGTTTATTTAGGTCGCCGTCAAATTCTGATGGCGACCTTTTATTTGAAGATATGGAGGTATAAAAAATGGCTTTAAAAGAAACTTTAATGCAGGACTTGAAAGATGCAATGAAAGACAAGGATACTATCCGCAAGAATACTGTGCAGATGATACGCTCTGCAGTTTTGCAGTTTGAAAAGGATAACCTTACCGAGCTTGATGAAGAAGGCGTTCTTGATGTTATTGCAAAGGAACTCAAAAAGCGTCGTGATGTTTTGCCTGAATATGAAAAAAGCAGCAGAGACGATTTGATTGCTGACATAAAACGTGAAATCGAAATTCTTCTTGCTTATCTTCCCGCGCAGCTTACACGTGAAGAGCTTGAAGAAATTGTGGTAGAAGCTATATCCGAAACAGGTGCTAGCTCAATGCGCGATATAGGAAAGATTATGGCAACGGTTATGCCCAAGGTGAAAGGCAGAGCTGATGGTAAAATGATAAACGAAATAGCAAAAGAAAAACTTTCATAAACTTTGAGGGAAAGATATATGAAGAACATATTTTTGCCCGAGGTTTTTGTGGATACGGTTTTTGATATTGACCTTCAGAAACTGTCACAAAACGGGGTAAAGGCGTTTATTTTTGATATTGACAACACCTTGGCGACTTATGCCATGCCGCTTCCTGACGAAAAAACGGCAGAGTGGATAAAAATGCTCGGGGATAAGGGTTTTGGTGTGTTTTTTGCGTCCAATAATGACGAACAGAGGGTGAAAACCTTTGCTGACAGTGTGGGCGTTCCTTACAAGGCAAAGGCTCTTAAACCCCTTGGGAAGTACCTGAAAAAAGCTTGCAGACTTATGGGAGTAAGACCTTGTGAAACAGCGCTTGTTGGTGACCAGCTTTTTACTGACATATGGGGCGGAAACTGGCTTCGGATGTATACAATTCTGGTAAATCCTATATCCGAGGTAGAGGACAGTTTTGTAAAATTTAAACGCCGATTTGAAAAAATGATACTTAAAAATTACAGATAAAGATTTGAGGTTTTGGTTATGAAAGCACTGTTTGGGCCTGCGGGAAACTGCGAGGATTTTTATGCATCAGGAAAGCGGTCGTCATTAAATGCACCTTTATGGGTGAAAGAGAATGGACTTGGTGCCTATGAATATCAGTGTGGCAAGGGCGTGAAAATTTCGGATGAAGCTGCAAGAAAACTTGGCGAAAATGCTGCGGAGTGCGGTATTATATTATCGGTGCATGCGCCGTATTATATCAGCTTGTCATCAACCGAAGCCGAAAAGCGTGACAGAAGTATAGATTACATTTTGAGAACATTAAGGGCTGCAAAGGAAATGAGGGCAAAAAGAATTGTGGTGCACTCAGGCTCTTGTGGTGATATAACAAGAAAAGAGGCACTGAACATTGCGAAAGACACGCTTTCAAGGGCGGTAAGAGCAGCGGATGAGGCTGGCTTTGGTGATATTCACATTTGCCCTGAAACCATGGGAAAGGTGAAACAGCTTGGCACAGTACAGGAGGTGTGTGAGCTTTGCAGCATCGATGAAAGGCTCATTCCTACCATTGATTTTGGGCACGTGAACGCCCAGACACTTGGTGGACTTAAAACTATGGAAGATTATGATCACATATTTGACACCATCCACAAAAGACTGGGTGAGTACAGGCTTAAAAATTTCCATTCCCACTACAGCCGTATTGAATATACAAACAGTGGTGAGAAGAAACACCACACCTTTGACGAAACTGAATTCGAGCCTGAGTTTGACCCCATAGCAAAAATTGTTGCAAAACGAGGACTTTCGCCTATAATCATATGTGAATCACGTGGAACGCAAACCCGAGATTCCGTGAAAATGCAGGAGATTTACAGGGGGATGCTTGATGAATAAAAAGCTGGATGGAATTTTAAAAAACGCTGTGGCTGTGCTTATTACCTCGCCCCACAATATGCGGTATTTCAGCGGTTTTTCAGGGGGAGAGGGCGCTGTTCTTTTTGCATTTGATAAAAAGTTTCTTTTTACAGATTCACGGTATATTGAACAGGCGGAGAGTGATACGGCAGGATTTTTCTTGACGGAAACAAACGATTATCTTGGCTCTGCCTGCAAAATTTTAAACGAGAACGGTTGCCAAAAGGTCTTAATTGAAGATAATGAAATCAGCGCAAGGGATTATGACAGAATATCAAAAGCTTTGGAAAATTGTGAGATTATCTTTGGCTCGGAAAAGATAAACACAATGCGAATGGTAAAAACTGATGCGGAGATTGAAAAAATCAGATGTGCGGAGGAAATTTGCTGCAAAGCGTTTGAACATATTCTTGAATTTATAAAACCGGATGTGTGCGAAAAAGACATAGCCCTTGAAATTGAATATTTTATGAAGAAAAATGGTGCTGATGACATCGCTTTTGAAACCATAGCCATTTCAGGAAAGCGTACGAGTCTTCCTCACGGTGTGCCAAGTGACAAAAGAATTGAAAAGGGTGATTTTGTCACCATAGATTTTGGATGCACTTTTGACGGATATTGCTCAGATATGACAAGGACGGTTGTTGTGGGAAGGGCAAACGATGAACAGAAAAAGATATATAATTCAGTAAGAACTTCGCAACAAATTGGTCTTGATTACATCCGGCAAGGTATACGTGGGTGTGATGCAGACAAAGCGGCGCGTGACTATATAGAAAAAAGTGGCTTTGGGCAGTATTTCAGACATTCTCTTGGACACGGTGTAGGACTTTTGGTGCACGAGCTTCCAAATCTTTCGCCTAAATCCGAAATTGTACTCGAAGAAAATATGGTGGTAAGTTGTGAACCAGGAATTTATGTCCCAGATTTTGGGGGAGTTAGAATAGAAGATTTAGTTATCGTCAAAAAAGATGGATGTGAAAATCTTACCCGTGCTACAAAAGAACTGATCGAACTTTAGAAAAATATACCGAAATTGCGGAAGAATAAAAAAATTGTCTTGATTTTTTTTAAATAGTAGTATACAATATAGTGTAGAATAAAATTGTTAGGAGGAAATACCAATGATATCTGCTGGTGAATTCAGAAACGGCATTACTTTTGAATTTGAAGGCAACGTTTACCAGGTTGTTGAATTTCAGCATGTAAAACCAGGTAAAGGTGCAGCTTTCGTAAGAACAAAAATGAAGAATGTTATTACAGGCGGCGTTGTTGAAAGATCTTTCAACCCCACAGAAAAGGTTGCAAAGGCGCACATTGAAAGAAAGGAAATGGAATACCTCTACGAAGATGGCGGTCTTTATTACTTTATGGACCAGGATTATGAACAGATTCCTTTGAGTGCTGACCAGCTTGGCGACGCTCTCAAGTTTGTTAAGGAAAATATGACTGTTACCATTCTTTCACACAAAGGCAACGTGTTCGCTGTTGAACCCCCGACTTTTGTTGAACTTGTGGTTACAGCAACTGAACCTGGTGTAAAGGGCAACACAGCTACAAATGTTACAAAGCCTGCGACAGTTGAGACCGGTGCAATCGTTACTGTTCCTGCGTTTATTAACGAGGGCGATATGATTAAAATCGACACAAGAACATCTGAATATCTTTCAAGAGTATAATTTCAGGTTCTGCGGCTCAAACTCAAAATAGGGTTTGAGCCTTCTTTTTAAAATTGCCATATGGCAAAATAAATTTCACGGAGGACTTTAAAATGGCTGAACTTACAAATCGTGCGGCATACCTCAAGGGGCTTGCTGACGGAATGAAACTGGACACAGAAAAAAATGAGGGGAAGCTTATTTCTGAAATCATTGACTTTTTAAATGATATTGCGGTTGAGATTGAATCTCTCGATGCAGAACAAGGCTTCCTTGCTGACCAAATTGAAGATTTGGACGAAGAAGTTGAAGTTATTGGCAACGAGGTTTTTGACGAATATTATGATGCAGAAGAAGATGACGAATTTGAGATTTGCTGTCAGGGCTGCGGCGAAGAGATAATCGTTTCTGCCGAAGACCTTATGGATGGTGAAATCCTTTGCCCCACTTGCGGTGCAACAATCGAATTTGATTTTGAATGTAACTGCGATTGTGACGAATGTGACTGCACGGATTGCGATTGCGAATAATTCTTTTAAAAACGAGACCGGATTTTGTCAAATCCGGTCTTTTTATATTCACAAAACCTTTTCAAAGTGTGTAGTATATATTGTAGCGGTATAGAGTGCTGCGCAAATCAACTGAAAGGTTTGAAATAAAATATGAGCAATGTAGTTACTGCGCTTTTGCTTACGGCGATTGCGGGGCTTTCTACCGGAGTGGGAGGTTTATTTACTTTCTTTTCAAAAAAACTGAACGCCAAGTTCCTCTCGTTTACCCTTGGCATTTCGGCGGGAGTGATGATATACATTTCGTTTGCAGAACTTCTGACGAAATCGGGTGCAGGGCTTTTGGGAAACTTTGAACCCAAAGTGGCTGCCATATTCAATGCTGCTATATTTTTTGGCGGAATAATGCTTGTCGCTTTGGTTGACAGATTTGTTCCGGATGTGAACTTAGGGGATAGTATAGGATCCGAGGAAAAGGGTCTTATGCGTACAGGGATTGTTACAGCGTTGGCCTTGGGGATACATAATTTTCCCGAGGGTATGGCGACCTTTGTTTCGGCACTGGACTCTCCCAGTATGGCACTTCCTATTGTGTGTGCCATTGCTATCCACAATATTCCGGAGGGTATTGCAGTTTCGGTTCCTATCTTTTATGCTACTAAAAGCCGCAAAAAAGCTTTTTGGTATTCGCTTTTATCGGGAATTGCTGAGCCTATTGGAGCTGTTATTGGGTATCTCATTCTTATGCCTTTTATGAATGAAATGGTAGAAAGCTTTGTTTTTTCGGCGGTTGCCGGGATTATGGTTTTTATATCGGTAAGTGAACTTCTGCCAGCAGCAAATGAAAATGGTGAATACAAACTGTCAACTTTAGGGTTTGTTTTGGGGATGGCGGTTATGGCAATAAGTTTAATTGGATTCATGTAAGAAAATATCATTAAAAGCCCCTGATTTCAGGGGCTTTTAAGCTATAGGAAAAATTTTAAAAATTTTACAAAAAAAGTATTGACAAATAATAAATATTTGTTATAATAATAGTAACAGTTATCAATGTTAAAAATGAGGTGCTGTTATGACAATGACAAAGAGAAGCAGACAGCGGGAGGCGATCTTAGAGGTGATACAAGGCACTAAGTGTCACCCCACAGCCGACTGGGTCTATTCCGAAGTCAGAAAGATTATTCCAAACATAAGTCTTGGCACGGTGTACAGAAATCTTTCACAACTTTCGGAAAAAGGAACAATCCAAAAATTGCATATGGGCACAGCGAGCGAGCATTTTGACGGGAATCCAAATCCGCATTATCATGTTTACTGCACACAATGCGGAAAGATTGATGATATTGAGGCAAAGCCCCTTGAAAAGTTCAATTCCTGGGCGTCAGATATGTATGATGGAGAAATTTTTGAACACTATGCTATATTTTTGGGCAAGTGTTCACAGTGCAAAAGTATAAAATTTTAGGAGGAAAATTATTATGAAAAAATTTGTATGTTCAGTATGTGGTTATGTTCATGAGGGAGACGCTCCTCCCGCAGCTTGCCCGGTTTGCAAGGTTCCGGCTGAGAAGTTCAAGGAAATGCAGGAAGGTGCGGCGCTTGCTGCAGAGCACGAATATGGTGTATATGGCAAAACGGTAAAGAACAATCCAGATATCAGCGAAGAAGATAAGAAATATATCTTTGAACAGCTTATGGCAAACTTTAACGGCGAATGTGCTGAGGTTGGAATGTATCTCTGTATGGCAAGAATTGCTCACCGTGAGGGTTATCCCGAAGTTGGACTTTATTGGGAAAAGGCTGCTTTTGAAGAAGCAGAACACGCTGCAAAGTTTGCAGAGCTTCTTGGTGAAGACCTCGAACCCAATATGAAAGCTACAACAAAGGACAACCTCAAATGGAGAGTTGACTGCGAATATGGTGCGACACAAGGCAAATTTGACTTGGCAAGCTGCGCGAAGAAAAATGGTCTTGACGCTATCCACGATACTGTTCACGAAATGGCAAAGGATGAAGCTCGACACGGAAGAGGTCTTGAAGGACTTCTTAGGAGATACTTCAACTAATCTCACAAAAGGCTTGAAATAGGCGTTTTAAAAGGAAAAGATTATATTGATTTTAACCCCATCTTCGGATGGGGTTTTGCTATTTTTGCATCTGTTTTTAATGCAATTCTGGACAGGTTTTATTTTCTTATTTGCCCTTTCAAATATGTATAAGGATATGTATGTGGGTTTTGTGCAGATTAACTTTTTTGAAAAATGTG
The DNA here is from genome assembly GCA_045580025.1 of Clostridia bacterium. Lineage (GTDB taxonomy): Bacteria > Bacillota > Clostridia > Monoglobales > Monoglobaceae > SIG440. Next base: position 26,645 of record JAZNNB010000023.1, on the reverse strand, counting down.
GTAAATGGATTTACAAATGCCGTAGCTTGTGATATACTTGATATGCTATGTACACTTATAATGGGTTAAGTATAGTTTTCGGCACAAGGTGTATGCTAAATAGGTAAAAGCGTACAATCTGGTTATCACAACTTTGTGTCGAAGTATGTAAGTATAAGTGAGTAGCAACCTTATGTCAGAGTTTGTATGTTTTTCATGCGTGGCTCTGTAATGGGGTCACGCATTTTTCATATTATGGAGGGACTTTTATGAAGACAAAAATTTTAAGTGTGTTATTGTTAATAGGAGTGTTAGTTTCTAATGTAACAAATATATCTGTATTTGCAGAAATAGGTATGACATCTACAGCGGAAGCTCCAGCAAATCATGAACCCATCATATATGATGGCAACAGCACAGAACAACAAATATCGTTAATGGGTACAGACTATGATGCTAATGTAATGCTCATACAAGATAATTTGCCTTGGGATTCGTATGCTAATAGTACAGTATTATCGAACTTGGCGAACTATGAAATCGTACATTCTTATGATGTGATGAATAAGAAACTTTCTAATTATGATGTAATTATTGTTGCTAACGACCAAACGCAAAGTACATATTCCAACTATTTGTCTTACAAACTGTCTATGGAGGAATATATAAAAAATGGCGGAGTGGTTGTTTTTGGCGCATGTGATTCTGGATGGAGTCAAGGAGTACTAGAATATACGTTGCCTGGAAACGTAACAAAAGCATATTATTATGATTATAATAACTATATTTCTAATTATAACCATCCCATTGTTACAGGCGAACTGACAGACAACAATGCTTTAGTAAATAGTGATTTAAATCACAATGCGTGTTCTCATACATATTTTTTGGAATCAACATTGCCTGATAACAGCAACATTATATTAAGAGGTTCAAGTACGAATGAACCAACACTTGTAGAATATTCATTAGGAAAAGGCACAGTTATTGCATCAGGCTTAACATGGGAACATGCTTATGATCATAGTGGAGCTTTCGGAAAAGCTATAGATGACTTGTATGCATATGCTATAAATTTAAGTTTAGGCATAGACTTTTCGTCATCCACTTCAAAGGGCGCACCAATAATAAATTCTGCTGTTTTAACCCGTTCAGGTAAAACTTATGATATTTTTAATACGGTCGTAAATATAGAAAAAGATAGCGATATAAGTACGGACTTAATTGTGTCTGTTGATAATAATGGGTGCAAAAATGTTGAGATATATTTAACTCAAGGAACAACAACGAGTGAAGAGATTTCCAACAACTCCGCAACTTCTTTGAAATTAGGCAAGATATTTACTCCTAATAAAGATATATATCTTTTGGCGGTAGATACAGCAACGGGCAAATCTACCTCTAAAAAAACAAGATTACGAGTTGTGCAAGGAGCAGATGGTGAATGGTTGCCTTCGTCTGGCACAGATGGGTTAAATTTTAAACTTGGCAAAGATACGGGGTTTACTATTCCTGATAGTGTTCCTGTCGTTGGTGGCACAGATATAAATTGGAGTTTTGACTTCATTCCTGTTTCTGTTGAATATGACAGAGCAGATAATAATAAAATAAATGTTGTTTTTGGTACAAGTATAATATCTGAGAAAACAAAAAAGACTGTCAACGGAAAAGAAGTTGAAACAACATATTTTAAAGACTTTGATTTTTCTGAATATAAAAAAGACTTCAAAAAGGCTGCAAGCAAACAAGGAAGAACGCTAAAACAATTAAAAAATGATTTTAAAATGACTAATATAAACAAAATGAGCTTATTTGGAGGTAATGTTTTAGCAGGTGGCAGTGGCAGTAAAAGTGGAGATTTAAGTGTTGCAGGATATGCTGAAATAAAGTATGTTGATGGCAAATGGGTATTTGCAGAAGGTCAACTTGCTCTTGAGGCTGAAATCTCCTATACATACCAAGGGCAATTGTTTATTTGGGTAGTTCCGTGTTACTATGAGTTCGGTGGCGAAGTTGGTGCTGGTATTGAAGGAATAATGACGAATATCAGTCCAGAAACATTTGAACCTGTATTCAATGCCTATTTAAAAGCACACTTAGGAGCCAACATCGGTGGTGGCATTGGTATTGCAAAGGTGGCTACAGTTGGTGCATCGGGTGCTGCTAACTTTAATATTAAAACTGCCTTGCATAAAGAATATCTGAAATCGTGGGTGGATGGCTCAGCTAATATCAATGTAAAGGTCTTTGGCAAAGAAGTTGCGAAGAAAGAATTCGCAAAAGGAGAATATCTTTTGTATGAAACAGGCAATAATAGCGGTCTTATAAAAGATGGAGGCATTATGTTGATGACTGCCAATGATATGATAGATGATATAAGCATCAATGCAGTTTACGAAAATGAAAGCAGAAATTATGCCAATAATGCAACTAATTGGTATGGTGATGACGAAAAAATCTCTTTGATGGCTATAGACTTTTCTAACAAGAACTTAAATATTTTGGCTGAAAACATTTATACTGAGTCGGCACCTCAAATATGCAATGTAAATGGCACCAAGGTTATGGTTATGCAATGGGATAATCCTGAACGAAGTGCAATAGACAGAACAGAACTTCGTTATTCCGTATATGATGATATTGCTGCAAAATGGTCTGAGCCTGTTGCTGTATATGATGACGGGACAGCGGATTTCTATCCTTGTTTTAAAGATGGTTATCTTGTATGGCAAAATCAAAAAACACAACTTACAGACGAAATGACCTTGACAGATATTGCTGCTCTTGGCGAGATATGTGTATCGAAATGGAATGGAACAGGGTTTAATACACCAATTACATTAACTAATAATGATATTTTGGAAACCATTCCTTACATTGCTGTTAACGGTGAAAATGTTCAGATTTTATGGGTGACTAATTCTGAAAATGATATTACAGGTATAAGCGGAACAAACTCTATCGTTGCATCTAATTTAGAAGGTGTTACACATATATTAAAATCGGATTTAGGTGCTATCTCTGCTATATCGGCAGGCTATATTGATGATAAATTTGCAGTAGCATATGTGGCAGATGAAGATAATAACCTGAAAACCATTGAAGACAGAGATATTACTGTTATATATAATGGTAACACAATCAAGTTGACTAATAATGATATACTGGATTCCAATCCTGTGTTTGTAGGAGATAAAATATATTATTATAGTAATTCTAATATCGTATATACAGATATAACGGGTAGCAATTCACAGACAATATTTGATGAGGCTACTATGGGTGTGACGGACAATTTTGCGATTAGCCAAAATTCAGATGGCGATGTTGCGGTATATTGGACAAAAGCGGATGCCACAGGAACAAATATATATACTGCGTTTAATGACGGTTCAGAGTGGAACAAGGATATTGCTATTACATCATTAGAAAATCAAGCCAAATATCCAAGTGGAATATTGAACGACGATGGCACAATGCTTGTTGCATTCAACTACGGTATATTAGAAAACAATGAGATAATACAGACTGATTTATATACTGTGGAATTGACACCAGCGTATGATATTGAGATTGTTAATTCTTACATTGATGAAGAAACAATGACTATTTATGCTACTGTAAAAAATGTTGGCGAATTACCTATAAATGGTTTTGAGTTGTCTGTTTCGGATAACGGCATAATCAATAATTCAATATCATCTACAGATGTGTTGAAACCAAATGATACAACAGAAGTAGAGTTTGTTTACAATAAGCCTGAAAATATGTCATTAAGAACTCTTGAATTAATAGCTGCTATATCAGAAGATGAATACAATACAGATAATAATCTGTTGAGTTTTATGGTGGGTAATGCGGATATCAGTGTTGAGAATATAGATATAATTGAAGGCGGCGTATATACTATTACGGCAGATATTTCTAATATTGGATATAATAACGCAGACAAAATAACAGTATCACTACGCGAAGATGGTGTGAATGGTGAAGTACTTGACAGCCAAGTTATGAGCCTTGCGGTAGGTGGCACTGAAAGTGTTAGGTTTGAATTAAGTCCTGATGAGATTAAATTTGTTGATAATAGAAAACAGTATTTTGTTACAGCAGAAGCTACTTGCGATGAGATAACATCTGGCAATAATGATGGAAATGTTTTTGCAGTTCTATATGAAGTTGATGATTATGAAATTTCAATATTAAACTATTCCTATGCCGATAAGCAATTAACAGTTAATGCTTTTGCTAAAAATAACACAAATGATGTTCTTACTGCCGATGCAGTATTTGCAGTATATAGTAGCGATGGTCGAATGAAAGGTATAACAACTCAGCCTTTAAGTGTAGGTAGTTATTCCGATACAGGTATAGATATATGGTTTGAAAGTTACACCTACGCAAGCGGTGACTATGTTAAAATGTTCATGTGGAGTGGATTAACTAATCTTAAGCCTTTGGTTAATGCCGAGGTGGTTAAGATGGTTATAGAATAGTTTATAAAGGCTCAAAATTGCTCCAAAAAGGCTTTTGAAATTTAATAATCAAATTATAAGGCGTTGTTTCTTTAAAAGGGAAACAGCGTCTTTTTGTATACCTAAAATTTTAAAAGGCTTATAAAATAACTATCTGATTTATAAAACTTTTACTTTGGTTTACAAAAATCGGTGGAGTTTTTTGGTGTGGTTTATAAAACTTTTAAAGAGTTTGGGATTATGCGTCCAGATAAAATTGCCTGATTTTATGCAACGAAGCTCGGCACGGAAGAGGTCTTGAAGGACTTCTTAAGAGGTACTTTAAATAAGATAAAACGAAAGGGTTGAGCATTGCTCAACCCTTTCGTTTGGGGTTTAGTATCGTGAACCGAATTAAACCCAAAACATAAAACTCTGAAATTCGTGGTGTTTAAAATCCAGCAAATCCTTTTCCTGCTTGACAGTAGGCATTAACTGCCATCAAAGGGAGTTCTGCACGGCACAAAGGGCGTGCGGAAAAATATTGACAATCCCTCAAAAATGATATAAAATAAAAATGAGATATTAGAATAAATAGTACAAAAAGAACTTTTGTCTTAATTTTACATAACCTTTATACATTCAAACGGGCGATTGGTTCAGGAGTTTATTCTACGCCTTGCAAATTTTTATAAGCAAGAATAATAGCAAAGGAGAATACCATGAAGGGAATTATTCGTATTACTGAAAATTCGGATGAAATGAGGGAGATAGGGAAAAAGCTTTTTGAAGTACATAAGGAATTTTATTCAAATGAAAAGAGATTGAAAAGCATTACTGATGTAATTGATTTGCATATGCCAAATGCTACGGAGCAAGAAAAAGAAGATGTGTTCTTTAAATCAATATATGATTATTGGGTGTATGGAAATAATATCAAAGAAGAGTTTTATTTTAATTTTCCTGAGAAAACTCATGCACAGAAACAGGAATACCTTACATACAGAAATCGCTTTATATATATGAGGCATCTTAACTCTGTTGAAAATCGCCACTATCTTGATAACAAATGGGAAGCATACGAGCTGATGAAAAAATACTATCGTCGAGATGCGATTTTGATTAAAGATGAAGACGATTATGAAAGCTTTGAAGAGTTTGTTAAAAACCACCCTTCATTTGTGGTAAAACCTGTCGGTATGAGTGCAGGCATAGGCGTACACAAAGAGAGTGTAGGGGATTCCTCTCCCAAAGAAGTGTTTGAAAAAATATTGCAGGAAAGAAATGTCCTTGGAGATAAATATCACTACGGAGATTTTTCTGCAATGATGCTTGAAGAAATTGTTGATCAGGACGAAGAAATGGCAGCGCTTCACCCAGAGTCTCTTCAGTCAATTCGTTTGGTTACTGTTCGTGTTGGGGACAAGGTAAATATTTGGTATCCCCGTATTGATATTGGCAGAGGCGGGTCATTCTTAATAAATGCCGCTGCAGGAAGTATTATGGCACTTGTTGATCCAAAAACAGGTGTGATTGCCGGCAAGGGAATCCCTGAAAGCGGAGAATCCTTTGAATATCACCCTGATACAGGAGTAAGAATAGAAGGTTTTCAGATTCCCAAGTGGGATGAACTTATTGAAATGGCAAATGACCTTATGCTTAATGTAATGCCTGACATCTGTTATGTAGGATGGGATATGGCATTGTCGAAAAAAGGCTGGTGTGTTGTAGAAGGGAACTGGGCAGGCGAATTTGTTGGTGACCAGCTGGGCCGAGGAAGAGGTTTGCGTAAAGAATTTGAAGAAATTATAGGCTGGAAGCCTTCATATCAATTCTGGTGGGAGGAATAGAAATGGAAATTGTTCTTTCGATTGCGTTTGGTGTCTGGTATGTAATATCGGCTATATTTTACTGTCTTATGACAGGGAAATGGAGAGATAAATAATTATGTTTAATGTTTATGCAATCGGCACTGTTATAGCAATGGTTTTATTTGTTGTTATAGGCATGTTTGCAGGCCGTAAAGTTAAAAATATAAACGATTATTATGTTGCAGGACGAAGAGCGCCTGTAATTCTCATTGTTGGTTCACTTATTGCATCTTTTCTAAGTACTGGTGCATTTTTGGGTGACACCGGTGAAGTATACAGTGGATTTTTTATGGGTATTGTTATTGTTGGCATATTGCAAGCATCGGGATATGTTTATGGTGCAAATCTTTTTGGAAAATATATAAGAAGAGTTAAAGTAAATACAGTTCCTGAATATTTTGCATATCGTTTTTCTTCAAACAGAATAAGAAAACTTGCATCGTTAACGCTTATTATTGCTGTGTCTGCGTATTTGCTGTCGGCAATTCAGGGTGTATCTACTCTTATGACAACTCTGACAAATTTTGATTATCGCGTATGTGTAATAATTGCGTGGCTGTCATTTACGATTTTTACGGTTTATTCAGGCTCAATGGGCGTTCTTATTACCGATACCATTATGTTTATTATATTCCTTGCTGCTGCTTTAGTTGGAATTCCGCTTGTTACTAATGTTGCCGGCGGTTGGAACGAGGCTATAACTGAACTTGCCCGTTCTGTTACTCGCCCTGGGATAATTTCGTGGACTAACAATCTTGACTATATGTACCAGGCAGGCACCATGAATCTCATATGGGCTGTTGTGTATGGTATTGTATGGGCGGTTGTTGTTATGGTCAGTCCGTGGCAAACAAGTCGCTACCTAATGGCGAAAAATGAACATACGGTTGTTCGTTCTTCTATATGGGCTTCAATCGGCGTAGTGTGTGTAACTACTGCACTGTATTTCACTGCAGCTTTTGTATACAAAATCAATCCCAATCTTACTGATTCAAGCACTTCTATTATATGGGCTGCTATGAATTGTATGCCTACGTTTATTGGAGTTATAATGCTTACCGGAATTCTGTCAGCCGGCATTTCGTCTGCATCAACATTCCTGTCATTGATTGGTTCATCTCTTACTAATGATGTGCTTAAGAAAAAAGGGGAAAGTGTTGAAAAAGAACTCAAAAAATCCCGTATTGGAATGGCAGTAGTAAGCGTCATAGTTTTATTTATTGCATTTTTTAATCCCCCGCAGATTTTCTGGATTATGTACTTTGGTGGAACGGTTATTGCAAGCTCGTGGGGTATAGTTGCCATAACAAGTATATGGTCCAAGAAAATAAGTGAGGCTGGTGCATTCTGGGGCATGCTTTTAGGTTTTGCCGGATGTGCAATTCCAAAAGCAGCTTCGGCTGTTGGCGGTTTTAGCTTGCCAATATATCTGGATCCGTTTTTTATAGGCTTGGTTTTTAGTGTTGTTGGCATAATTGTCGGAAGTACAGTTAAAAAGGTAACATCTGCGGATGTTGAAAAATATGAGGAAATTCATATTCGCCCCGATAGTGAAAAGGATGAATGCGAAGAAAAGAAGACAAATAGATTGGCTTATTTATATATGGGATTTGGCGTTTTGTTGGGACTGTTTTTTGTTTTCTGCTACGCGTTGCCATATCTTCGCGCTTTATAAAATATAAATGATTGATTGTTAAATCAAAACTTTACGAGTTTTGTTTTCACGCTTCGTAATGAATAGACAAAGAACCCTTGGTGTTGGAAAATTCCATTGCCAAGGGGTTTTGTTTTATGAATTTGATAGGGTAACAGTTTGAAAGCAATGATATACTCCTTGTGTGAACAAGCATTTGCTGTTTGAAAACCATTGAAAAAATTTTTATTTACACGATTATTTTATTTGTAAAAACATATACTACTGTCAAAGGAGATGAATATTTTGAATATAAAAAAATTAGCAACAATAATAGCGACAACAAGTTTGCTTGTGTGCCTTGTGGCGGGCTGTAATGCCGTAGAGACAGGAAAGAATGCCGTAAAAGAAGGAGCACAGCAGGTGGAAAAAGGTGCTGATGCACTTGTGAATGACGGAAAAGCTATGATGAATGACGAAAAGGGAATGCTTGAAAGTGGCAACTCAATGAATGACGGAAATTCTTCAATGGCGAATGGCGAAAAAATAGCGGCAGAGGGCGACCGGACCAAAAACAACGGCAACTCATTACCCACAAATGAAGAAAAAGCAAAATTCATAGGTGAGGAAAAAGCAAAGGAAATCGCTCTGAAAAAAGCCAACGTAACAACTGAAAGCGTGATTTTTGATATAATCGAGATTGAAAAGGAAAACGGGGTATGGCAATATGAGGTGGATTTCAAAAAAGACACCACCGAATATGATGCAAAAATAAATGCCATTGACGGAACGATTTTAGAATGGGAAATGGAAAGAGATTGATAGAAATAGAGCTTGCATTTTTGCAAGCTCTATTTTTTTGAAAAACCTCTTGACAAGCAGGAAAAATTATGCTATATTAACTGTACTAACACAAATAATACAGTTGAGCTTGGGAGGTGAAAATATGATAAATCTGGACTATAAGGATGGCAAATCTTTGCACGAACAGATAGAGGCAGGGTTTCGGGAACTAATTATAAACAAAATTCTTGTGAAAGATGAACAGCTGCCATCGGTGAGAGAGCTTTCAATCAGTCTTACGGTGAATCCCAACACGGTGCAAAGGGCATACAAACAGCTTGAACAGGACGGATTTATTTACAGCGTAAAGGGAAAGGGCAACTTTGTGGCGGCAGTTTCGGATGCGCTGGCAGCAAAACGGCTTGAAGAGCTGTATAATGCATTAACACTTGCTGCAAAGGAGCTGGCGTTTTTGGGAGAGGATGAGGAAACTCTCAAAAACGTTATACGAAATATATATTCAGAAAAGGAGGGAACTTTGTGATAAAGGTAAGCGGAGTTACAAAGTATTTTGATGAATTTCGGGTGCTTGACGATATTTCACTGAATGTCAGGCGAGGCACTATATACGGTCTTATCGGCCCAAATGGGGCAGGAAAGACCACCATTATAAACCATATAAACGGAGTGCTTTTGCCAAACAGCGGCACTATAACCATAAACAATGAAAAGGTTTTCGAAAATGAAAAAATAAAGCAGAGTGTCCTCAGTATTTCGGATGACTGGTTTTATTACAGTACATTTACCATTCGTGAGATGGCGAAATTTTATAAGGCGGTATATCCGGCATTCAATGTTCATAGGTATGAATCCATAAAAAAGATTTTCAATATTGACGAAAAACGTCAGATAAGAAAGCTTTCAAAGGGTATGAAAAAGCAGGTTGCATTCTGGCTTTCGCTTTCTGCTATGCCCGATGTTCTTATCCTTGACGAGCCCCTTGACGGGCTTGACCCTGTGATGAGAAAGCAGGTCTTAAACCTTGTGATTGCGGACGTGGCTGACCGCGAAATGACAGTTCTTGTTTCGTCACATAATCTTCGTGAGCTTGAGGATATTTGTGACTGGGTGGGAATTATACATAAAGGGAAAATGATTCTTGAAAAACCACTTGATGACCTTAAAGGTGCCGTTCACAAGTATCAGCTGGTTTTAGGGGAGGAGCAGGGAACTCTGCTTGGGACTATGGAAAACGTACTGCATATTTCAAAGACCGGCTCGGTTTACAACGTGATTGTGCGAGGCGATTCAAAGGAAACTGACCGACAGATGAAAGCGCTTATGCCTGTCCTTTGTGAAAGGATAAGTCTCACTTTGGAAGAAGTATTTATTTATGAGCTTGGAGGGCTTGGTTATGATTTCAAGAACATCATTATTTAATAAAGGAATATTTTATTCTACTATCAAGCGTTATATGTGGGGCTCGGTGCTATATAGTATAATTCTTTTTGCTCTTACCTCGCTGGTCATTCTTCTTGGAGTTGACGTTGAAAATTCGTGGTACAGAATTAGTGACAGTCGTGTAGCTCTTATCTTTGGTGATCACTATCTGATTTTGCCCGTGATTATCGGCCTTTTTGTGCCCACTGTTGTAGCCCTTTTGACGTTTCGGTTTTTGCATTCAAAAAAGACGGCAATATTTGTACACAGCTTGCCTGTGACAAGAACAGCCAACTACATTTCAACAGTGCTTGCGTCATTTGTTCTTATGGGTGCGCCGGTTGTACTTAACGGCATAATTCTCGCGTTTCTCAGTGTTTTTGGGTATGGGGAATTTTTCACTGTTACTTCGTGTCTTATATGGACAGGACTAAATCTTCTGACGTTGTTTTCAATGTTTTCAATCGCGACGTTTGTGGCGGGGCTTACTGGAAACAGCTTTGCAATGGTTGGGCTTAATGGTCTTATTCACGGAATTGTGCTTATCTTTGCGGCGGCTTTTTCGGCTATTGCGAAGTGCTTCCTTTATGGCTACTATGATTTGAACACGTTGCTTTACGGAGCAATGAAGTGGAATTTTGTATCTTATCTTACGGAAACGGCAAATGCTATGAGTATTAAAAATGCTCCGGAGTTTAATTTCCTGAAGCTTGGTGTAATTGTTCTGATTTCTATTATGTTCTACGTTTTTGGATGGCTCATTTACAAAAAACGCAGAATGGAAACGGCAGAGGATGTTGCAGCTTTTCGCTGCCTCAATCCAATTTACAAATATCTTCTTACATTTATTGCGGCACTTTCGACTTTTGGGATTTTGAGTGGTACTATTGCGGAAAGGCCACTTGTTCCGGCAATTTTCACGGTTATTGTGAGCCTTGTAGTGTATTTTGCAGCAGAAATGGTTTTAAAGAAAAGCTTCAAGGTGTGGAAAGCGTACAAGGGTTATCTTGTTTTTGCAGCAGCCTTTTCGGTGATGATATGCATATTTGCTTTCACAAGCTTTTTCGGGTATGAAACACGTATTCCTGACCGTGATGACTTTGACGAGGTGGCAATATACAAATACTATTATCAGGACGATATGCCGTGGATTTCGGATACTGATATTATTGATTACACCACCGAGGTACACAAGCTGCTGACGGAAAAGGACAATATATACACGGTGAAAAGTTCTGATGGTAAGTATACCACGGCAATCAATATAAGATATAAACTTAAAAACGGAAAAACTATGATAAGACGTTATCCTGTGACAGAGGTTATGGCCTGCGAAATTCTTGAAAATCTCTACAAGCACGAAAACTATAAGAAAAAGATTTTTGAAGTATTCGGCGAGGAAGTGGGTGAGGTCTATCACATAACGGTGAATGAGGGAAATATTGATATTACTGATAAAGAAGATATAGAGGAGTTTTTTGAATGTCTCAGCCGTGATATTTTGGAGCTTGATTACACCCAGATGTGCGAAAACAGTGCATGGCGAACCGGTGTTATGATAGAATATATAAGAACAGAGGACTTAGCAGAAGATGACGCTAAACGGCATATGTGGAACATTCATCAAAGCATAAATGCAAATTTCAGGCATACTCTTGGCTGGCTGATAGCAAACGGTTATCAAAAGCCCCTCTTCAATGCAGGGGATTGGGACCTTTGCATACTCAATAAAGCACAATGGGAAAAGTACAGAGAGATTGAAGAAGTTGCTATGGCTTCTTACAAGGGACCCACTGTTCAGGTTGCAAGTCTTCCTCAAATTCAGGAGCTATCGGATATTGGAATAATTTCCGATAGCCTCAGGAAAAACAAAATTGATGATTTTGTGATTTTCAGGGGCGTGAGATTTGTGCCCGAAAAGGACTATTCATATTATGTCTGTGGGATAGACAACGGCGGATACCTCAATGTTTTAGCGGCATTTTATGAGGACGGTGAGGATTTATTAAATCTCATTGATTAAAATTAAATAGGCATCTGCCAAAAGCAGATGCCTATATTTTTTTTTGAAAAATGTGCAGAATAAGAAAGGATAAGATATTTACAAACTCCAGAAATTGTGGTATCCTAAAGTCTATAAACAGCAAAGCAGGACGGAGATTTTTTATGGTTATTGATTTTCACACACACGCTTTTCCTGAAAAAATTGCAGGTATGGCGATGGAAAAGTTATCTTATGCGTCAGGGGGGCTTATTCCGCAGCACAAGGGAACGCTGGAAAGCCTCAAGGAAGAAATGGACAAGGACGGCATCAATGTTTCGGTGGTGCTTGGAATTGCTACAAACCCAGCCCAACAGCAAAATGTGAATAATTTTGCGGCGGAAATAAATGAGGATTCCCGTTTCGTTGGATTTGGCTCGGTTCATCCTGATGCACCGGACGTTTTTTGTGAACTTGAAAGAATAAAGGCACTGGGGCTGAAGGGTGTGAAGTTTCATCCCGAATACCAAAGCTTTTTTGTTGATGATGAAAAGATGAAGCCTATATATAAAAAAATTTCCCAGCTTGGACTCGTCACAGTGTTCCATACGGGACACGACCTTGGTTACAGCGAGCCTTTTCACTGTATGCCTGAAAACTTAGCTCGGGCACTGGGGTGGTTTTCGTCTCCGGTTGTTGCAGCACACTGGGGCGGTGCAGGTTGTGCAGAACTTGTCATAAAGCACTTAGCGGGACGCGATGTATGGTTTGATTTGTCCTTTGGATATGGGACAATGCCCAAAAGCTTTGCACAGGAAATAGTAGACAAGCACACACCCGACAGACTTTTGTTTGGCTCGGATATGCCGTGGCACAGACCAGCTTGGGAAATGAGGCTTATTGAAAGCCTTGATATATCAAAGGAAGATAAAGAAAAAATATATTACAAAAATGCTCAAAAGTTATTGGAAATATAATAAAAGCCACCTCGAAAGAGGTGGCTTTTTAATGTTATTTTTTAACCACAAAGGCATCCTTTGAAAAGTCGATTTTGACGCTGTCGCCAGTTTGTATTTCGCCGGTAAGCATTTTTTCTGCAATCATATCCTCAATGTCGGATTGGATAGCACGTCTTAGTGGTCTTGCACCAAAGGTGGGGTCAAAGCCGATTTCTGAAATGCGGTTAATTGCCTTGTCTGTAAATTTTGCGGTTATATCGTTTGCTGAAAGTCTTTCACTGAGAACAGAAAGCATTTTTGCTGAAATTTCACGGATGTCATCACGACTAAGCTGGTGGAAGACAATTATATCGTCAATTCTATTGAGAAACTCAGGGCGGAATGCCTTTTTAAGTTCACCCATAACATCCGACTTTATCTTTGTATAATCTCGCTCGAGATTTTCGCTTTCTGTGGCAAAGCCAAGGGATTTATTTTCTGTTATCAGCCTTGCCCCAAGGTTTGATGTCATAATGATTACAGTGTTGCGGAAATCCACGCGTCTGCCTTGAGAATCGGTGAGAATTCCGTCATCAAGGATTTGAAGAAGAATGTTGAAAACATCGGGATGTGCTTTTTCAATTTCGTCAAAAAGGATAACCGAATATGGCTTTCTGCGTACCTTTTCGGTGAGCTGACCGCCCTCGTCATAGCCAACATAGCCTGGGGGTGAGCCAACAAGACGTGATACAGCGTGCTTTTCCATAAACTCTGACATATCAACACGGATAAGTGAGTCTTCATCCCCGAACATTGCTTCGGCAAGGGCTTTAGAAAGCTCGGTTTTCCCCACGCCTGTGGGGCCAAGGAAGATGAACGAGCCTATGGGACGTTTTGGGTCTTTGAGACCAACTCTTCCACGGCGGATTGCCTTTGATACGGATGTTACAGCCTCGCTCTGACCGATAACTCTCTTATGAAGCTCATCTTCAAGGCGGAGGAGCCTTTGGCTTTCGCCCTCTTCGATGGCTTTTACGGGAACACCTGTCCAGCTGGACACGATTTCTGCAATTTCATTGGGAGTCACTTCGGTGCTTTCGCTTCGGCTTTTTGTTTCCCAGTTTTCTTTCTGGGACTTAAGGCTTTCACAAAGATTTCTCTCATCATCACGGAGCTTTGCGGCTTTTTCATATTCCTGAGAAGCGATAGCTGCTTCTTTCTCTTTGCGAAGTTCCTCGATTTTTGTTTCAATGTCCTTGACATCAGGGGGCGCGGTGAGAACCTTTATTCTTATGCTTGATGCCGCCTCGTCAATAAGGTCAATGGCTTTGTCCGGTAAGAATCTATCAGGAATATAGCGGATTGACATTTTTACCGCCGCTTCAATGGCACTGTCGGTTATGGTTACCCTGTGATGTGCCTCATATTTGTCACGGATACCTTTAAGGATTTCAATGCTTTCCTCGGGTGTAGGTTCTTCAAGAAGAATAGATTGGAATCTGCGTTCCAAGGCGGAATCTTTTTCAATATACTTTCGGTATTCTTCCAGCGTGGTAGCACCAATAATCTGGATTTCGCCTCTTGATAGTGCAGGCTTTAAGATGTTTGCTGCATCAATAGCACCCTCTGCTGCACCTGCGCCTACGATGGTATGAATTTCATCAATAAAAAGTATAATGTTTCCTGACTTGTGTATTTCTTCCATAACATTTTTGAGGCGTTCCTCAAATTCACCACGATATTTTGCCCCTGCAACCATTGAGGAAAGGTCAAGATTTATTACCTTTTTGTCCTTTAATATTTCAGGGACGGCACCACTGATGATTTTTTGTGCCAAGCCTTCTGCAATAGCAGTTTTTCCAACACCGGGTTCACCAATAAGACAAGGGTTGTTTTTGGTGCGGCGGCTGAGCGTTTGGATTACACGTTCAATAACGGCATCACGACCGATGATGGGGTCAAGCTTAAGTTCCCGTGCCAACTGCGTGAGGTCACGACCGAATTTGTCAAGAGTGGGAGTTTTTTCGGTTTTTGGTTTTTTTACATTGTTCACGGGGCTGTCAGCAGAGGTTCCGTCACTTTGTATCTCACCAAAATTATTTTCGTTCATAAGCCTCAAGATATCTCCATAAAGCTTTTGTGGGTTTATGTCAAGGTCAGAAAGAATTCGAACAGCAAGGCTTTCGTTTTCACGGAGCAGTGCAATTAGGATATGTTCTGTGCCTATATAGTTGTGACCAAGACGCCTTGCTTCGGTGTAGCTGTGCTGAAGGACACTTTTTGTTCTTGGTGTAAAACCGATTTCGGGATTATTTATGGGGAGGTCCGAGCCTACGAAAAAGTCTATTTTGTCAATTATTTTAGCAGAGGTTGCGTTGTTTTCAGAGAGGACCTTTGCAGCGACACCCGTACCTTCTTTTGAAAGACCAAGAAGAAGATGTTCGGTGCCTATATAGTTGTGGCCCAGTTCCATAGCACAGTTTCCGGCCAAGTTTATGGCGGTTTTTGCCCGCTGGGTAAGTTTTTGTTCAAACATATAAAAACATCCTTTCTTTTTGAGTTTTAAGCCAAAAGGCTCGATTTGATTATTTCTGCTCGTTTTAAGTCACGCTCTGCCGCAGAGGTAAGATTGTGGTTTTTGGTAATTGTGGCAGGCAGCGTATTATAAAACGCAGAACTTAAGGTTTCAAGATTTATATTGGTTATTATTCCCAGGTTTATTGCCCATCTTACATCCGAAATAAGATTTATTGTTTCGAGGGAAGAGAGAAGCCTTGCATTTGTCAGGATTCCAAATGACCGCATAAGTTTGTCCTCAAGAGCAATTTTGTTCTCTTTATAAAGTGCTCGGCTTTGGTCACGTTCTTTTTCTATAATATCCGCAACCAAAAACTTTAGTTTCTCAAGAATTTCCTCTTCGGAGATACCAAGGGTCACCTGATTTGAAATCTGATAAATGTTTCCAAGAGCCTGACTGCCCTCGCCATAAAAGCCCCTCACTGCAAGACCGAGTTTTGAAAGGGAACGGATTATACTTTCCATTCTGCCACTTTGGGTAAGAGCAGGAAGATGCATCATAACCGATGCTCGAAGCCCTGTGCCCAGATTTGTAGGACACTGGGTGAGGTAGCCGAGGGTTTTGTGAAATGCATAATCTGATTTCGTTTCAAGAATATCATCAAGTCTATTTGCTTCCCTCATACAAAGGTCAAGACTAAGACCTGGTGCCATTGCCTGAATTCTTATATGGTCCTCTTCGCTAAGCATTATACAGCTTGAACAATCGACATTCACCAGAATTCCGGAATGTTTTTTGCTGTCTGCCATAACGGGACTTACGAGATGGCACTCTGAAAGAGCTTGTTTCTGGACAGATGGCATCTCGGAAAAATCTATAAACTTCATATCGGGGAGAGCCTCGCGACAACGGGAGATAACGGTGCTTTGATGTTCAATCGTCATATGTTTTCCAAATGGAATATCAGAAAAGTTTCGTGCAAGGCGAACTCTTGAAGAAAGAACGATATCCCCCGAGGGACCAAATTTTGTGTACCACATAGAAAAGTCTTTGCTCATTTGTGTTCACCTCTCAAACTTTTGATTTCATCACGAAGACGTGCTGCTTCTTCAAAATTCTGCTGAGCAACTGCGGCGTCAAGCTGTGACCTAAGTGCCACTATTTTGTCTTCGGTTTCAAGTGCTTCGCTGAGCTTTGACGGAGTTTTTCCCGCGTGTCTGGTGCTGCCATGGATTTGTTTTAGTGGTATTGAAAGAAGGTCTTCAAATACTGCATAGCAGTTGCTGCAACCGGGCTTTCCTGTTTTGAGGAACTGACTTCTTGTAGTGCCACATATTTTGCAACTATTTTCTTCATAGAGAGTTTTAGATACGGCAGGCATACTCCAAAAACTTCCGAAAAGACTCTCGAATTCATGGTCGATGTTTGGGGCAAAGCTGAAAATATCCGAGCTTTCGCTTGCAGCACATATACCGCATAAATACATTTCGGTTTTAATGCCGTTTATCACCTTGGTTATATGAGTTGTTGCATCATTCTTGTTGCATTTTTGACATTTCATAAGAAAACTCCTTTCTAAATAATATTTATCAAAATATTTTTAAAAATACTGGCTCTCACAATATCTCGCTGGGGGCGAGGAAGAATAATAGAATTGTCACTGAGTGCGGCAATAAGCATTTTTATTTCTTTGTGTGTCAAAAGCCCCATATTATAAAAATTGCCAAGAATAGCAGTGCAGCTTGACGCTGAAATGCTGTCTCCTATCGAATTGATTGTGTGGAGAATATAGTTTCCGTTGTCGGGAACGGCACGCGTAATTTTGATATAACCACCGCTGCCTCGGCGGCTTTCAACAAAGTAGCCGCGCTCGGGGGAAAAACGGGTAGAAATAACATAGTTAATCTGTGACGGAACACAGTTGAAACGAGTTGCCAGTTCGTTTCGCTGAAGCTCAATTTCACGCTCTTCTGAAAGCATTTCCTTTATAAATTCTTCTATCATATTACTTAATCTCATCTTAAATCACCCCATAAATTTGACTTTGACTATCTTTGACCTTTGCCTTTATTATAGCACGGAAAATCTAATTGTCAAGATGTTTATTGAAAATTTAATAAAATCCTTTGCTTGCTTGACATTGAAAGAGGAAAGTGATAAAATTATACGGTACTTTTGTGTATAAAGAATGGTGTTTAAAATGACGGATGTTAAAAGTCAAAATTCATATATATATGGTCTTTTGAAAGGTCTTCCTATTGCTCTTGGATATTTGTCAGTTTCCTTTGGGTTTGGGATTTCGGCATTGGGACAAGGGATATGGGGGCTTGGTGCAATTCTTATTTCACTTACCAATCTCACTTCTGCAGGACAGGTTGCTGGGGTTGCAATTATTGCAGCAGGGGGGGCTTTTCTGGAGATGGCTCTTACTCAGCTTGTTATCAATATAAGGTATTGTCTTATGGGGCTTGCTCTTACGCAAAAACTGGATAAAAGTTTTACCACAATCCATCGTATGATTACGTCATTTGGTATAACGGACGAAGTTTTTGCGGTAGCTGCTGCAGAAAGAGGGATGATAGGCAGACGTTTTATGTATGGTCTTATTACCTTGCCATACGTTGGTTGGGCCCTTGGGACAACTCTTGGTGTCTATGCAGGACAGATTTTGCCCGTAAATCTTTGTGCGGCACTGGGAATTGCTATTTACAGTATGTTTGTTGCCATAATTGTTCCGCCCTCAAGGGACGATAAAGGAACACTTCTGGCAGTTTTAATTTCATCGGGAATCAGCTGTGCTCTTTATTTTATTCCGCTGTTTGACGGGATTTCGCAGGGTTTTTCTGTGATAATTTGTGCAGTGCTGGCAGCAGGGATTATGGCATTTGTTGCTCCGAAAGATCTTGAGACTTAAAAGTGGGAGGGGAAAAGCTATGACAAAACAGTTTTTTGCCTATCTTTTGGTTATGGCACTTGTTACATATGGTATAAGAATGATACCTTTTACTTTGATGAGAAGTAAGATAAAATCAAAATATATAAAAAGTTTTTTGTATTATGTTCCGTATTCGGTCCTTGGTGCAATGACATTTCCATATATTTTTTATTCCACGGGAAATGTTTTTACTGCAGCTTTAGGCACTTTGGTTGCATTTGTCCTTGCGTTTTTCAGATGCTCACTTATTGTGGTGGCGATATGTGCATCTATGGCTGCATACCTTGCGGGGCTGATTTAAAAATTGAAAGGGAGAATCCAAATGGATATTAAAGAACTGGCACTTAAAAAGCATTATGAATGGAACGGCAAGATTGAGGTGGTTTCACGCACACCAGTGAAAAGCAGCGAGGATTTGTCAACGGCGTATACGCCCGGTGTAGCAGAGCCTTGTCTTGCTATCCGTGATAATATTGAAAAGTCATATGAGCTTACACGCCGAAACAATCTTGTAGCAGTTGTGACAGACGGTTCGGCTGTTTTGGGACTTGGAGATATAGGACCTGAGGCCGGAATGCCAGTTATGGAGGGAAAATGTGTTCTTTTCAAAGAATTTGCTAATGTTGATGCGTTTCCCCTTTGCATAAGAACCAAGGATATTGATGAAATTGTGAGAACGATTTACAACATTTCAGGCTCTTTTGGCGGAATAAATCTTGAAGACATAGCAGCACCAAGATGCTTTGAGATTGAAAGAAGGCTGAAAGAGATTTGTGATATTCCGGTTTTTCACGATGACCAGCACGGAACTGCCATTGTCTTAGCTGCTGCACTCCTCAATGCACTTAAGGTGGTTAAAAAGGACATAAAGCACATAAAAATAGTAATAAACGGCGCAGGTTCAGCGGGAATTGCTATTGCTAAGCATATTTTGAAGCTTGGAGCAGAGAATATCATTATGTGTGATCGATTTGGAATAATTTGTGAGGGAATGGACGGACTCAGTGATGTTCATAAAGAAATGAGTCTTGTTACCAATCACGAAAAAATCAAAGGAACTCTCGCTGATGCTATGCGTGGGGCAGATGTGTTTATTGGCGTTTCAGCACCAGGTATCGTGTCTGGTGAAATGGTTTCTTCTATGGCTGAAAAGAGCATAGTATTTCCTATGGCAAACCCTGTTCCTGAGATTATGCCCGACTTGGCACTTGCGGCAGGCGCTGAAATTGTGGGAACAGGTCGTTCGGATTTCCCAAATCAGATAAACAATGTTTTGGCATTTCCTGGGATTTTCAGGGGTGCTCTTGATGTTAGGGCATCAGATATAAACGATGAAATGAAGGTGGCGGCGTCTTATGCAATAGCAGGTCTTGTTTCGGATAGCGAACTAACAAAGGACTATATATTGCCAAAGGCGTTTGATGAAAGAGTAGGGAAGACCGTTTCTGAAGCTGTTGCAAAGGCGGCAAAAGACAGCGGGGTTGCAAGAATTTAAATTGTACTGGCTTTAGCCTGCCGCGTTTCGCGGCAGGCTTTTATGCAAAAAATATTTTATGACAGACAAAAAATTTGGGAGGTGTTTTGAAAATGACAAAACGGATTATTTCTTTGAGTTTGTTGGTTATACTTGTTTTGAGCTTTCTTTCAGGGTGCGGTACAGTTGAAGTCACAAAGGATAAGACAGGGATAGTCACCACCTCTTTTGCGGTATATGACTGGATATGCGAAATTTTAGGTGAAGAAAATCAGAAGTTTGATATAGAATTGCTTTCAAGCGGTGGAGATATGCACAGTTATCAGCCGTCAGCTGCGGACATTGCGAAAATCCATAAGTGCAGTTTGTTTATTTATGTAGGCGGAAGTTCGGACGAATGGACGAAAAAACTTCTTGAAAATATCAAAATAAATGCGGTGAATTTGTTTCAGCTGGCAGGCGAAGAGAACTGGCTTATGGCAGAATCGCATAAACACTCTGAGGAACACTATCACGAGGGGCATTTGGGTGAGGCGTATGACGAACATTTGTGGCTGTCGCCAAAGCTTGCAAAAGAAATGGTGGCGGAGCTTTTGACAAAAATTCAGGAACTGGACGTGCAAAACAGCGAAATGTATCAGAAAAACGCAGAAGCCTATATCCAAAGGCTTGGTGCACTTAGTGATGAATATGAGAAAGTGGTGAATGAGTCGGAGGATAAGACGGTTATTTTTGCGGACAGATTTCCCTTCCTTTATCTTGCAAAGAGTTATGGCATAAAATATTATGCGGCATTTCCCTCGTGCTCATCTGACACAGATGCAAGCTTTGATGTGGTGATAGAGCTTGCAGAGAAAACAAAGGAGCTGGGGAAAGAAACTCTGCTCGTGCTTGAAAATCCTGCGGAGAGCATCGCAGAAGCGGTAATAAAGACATCGGGATCAAAAAATATAAAAACTGCTGTCCTTAATTCCTGCCAGTCAATAGCAGGAAAAGATGCGAAAAAAAACGATTATATCGAAATAATGACAAAGAACTTAGCTTCACTTAAAGAAGCGCTCAAATAAAACGGAGGTAGGAAAAATGCCTGATATTGTGTGCAGGGGGATATCCCTTGGCTATGGCGGAAAGGTAATTGCAGAAGACATATCATTCACCGTGGAGGAGGGCGACTATCTTTGCATCGTGGGTGAAAACGGAGCAGGAAAAAGTACGCTTGTAAAAACTCTTTTGGGACTTGAAGCGCCTATAAAAGGTGAGATTGAAAGAAACAGCAAAATTTCAAAAAACAGCATAGGATATCTTCCTCAACAAACCGAGCTTCAACGTGATTTCCCTGCAACTGTTTGGGAAATAGTTCTTTCGGGATGCGGGAAATCTTTGTTTTTCGGAAAGAAACAAAAGGCTGTTGCCGCAGAGAATATGAAAAAACTTGGTATTGAAAATTTGAAAAGTGAGTGCTATCGTGAGCTTTCAGGCGGACAGCAGCAAAGAGTTCTTCTAGCGAGAGCGCTTTGTGCTGCAAAAAAACTATTGCTTCTTGATGAACCAGCGGCAGGGCTTGACCCTGTGGCTACAAACGAGATGTATCATCTTGTTATGGACCTGAATAGGCAGGAAGACATAACGGTTGTTATGGTTTCCCACGACATAAAGGCGGCTGTTAGACATTCAAAACATATATTGCACCTCGGTGACGGCGAAATGTTTTTCGGCACAGCAGAGGAATATTCCTGCAGCAAGGTAGGCATCAGATTTTTAAATTCTGACAAGTGCGGGAGGTGCAGGGAATGAACGAAATGTGGAGAATGATTTCTTATTATTTTGAGTTCGATTTTGTCCAGTATGCATTTCTTGTGGGAATTCTTATCGCACTCTGTTCAGCACTTTTTGGTGTTATACTGGTGCTTAAACGGTTTTCGTTCATCGGTGACGGACTTTCTCACACTGCATTTGGGGCTTTAGCTGTGGCAACGGTTTTAGGTGTATCAAATCCTCTTTATGTCGTGCTTCCCGTGACGGCTGTTCTTGCAGTTTTGCTTCTTAAAGCCGGACGGAACCGAAAGATAAAGGGCGACGCTTCTCTTGCTATGGTTTCGGTAGGGGCACTTGCCGTTGGTTACCTTTTGCTCAATATATTTCCCACATCCAAAAATGTGGCGGGGGATGTATGCGGAACACTTTTTGGAGCAACCTCAATACTAACTTTGTCAACTTTTGATGTTTATCTCTGTGTGGCTCTGGCTCTTGTAGTGATGGCACTTTTTGTCGTTTTATATGGCAAAATTTTCCTTATTACATTTGACGAAAACTTTGCTCGCAGTATGGGAATACATACTAGTGCATACAATACGGTTGTAGCGATAGTCACTGCTGTGATTATTGTTCTGGCAATGAATCTGGTGGGCTCGCTGCTTATTTCGGCTTTGGTGGTATTTCCCGCGCTTTCAGCTATGCGGGTTTTCAGGAGCTTTAGGGGTGTGGTGATTGGCTCTGCGGTTTTGGGATGCGTCTGTGCTGCAATCGGAATTTTGGGGGCAGTTGTTCTGTCGGTTCCTGTTGGACCTTCGGTGGTAGCGGTCAATATAATTGCCTTTCTGTTGCTTTTTGCAGTTGGTAAGGCTTTAAAACGATAATAGTGTGAAGGAGTGATACAGTTGAGAACAGATATATATGAAATTTCAAAAGGTGTAAGCCTAAGGTTTATTGAAACCGACAAATTCAAAACCAATGTTTTGAGTGTGTATTTTTGTATTCCATTGTCACGGGAGAATGTAACACGTGCGGCACTTATCCCACGCGTTTTAAAGCGTGGCAGCATGAAATATCCCACAATGGCACAGCTTTCAAGACGTGCTGAGGAACTTTATGGTGCTTCAATCGGTGCGGATATTTTGAAAGCGGGCGACGAACTGCTTATCCGTGCATCGGCTCAGTTCGTAAGCGACAAATTTATCACAGAAAGCATAATAAAAGATATTGCAGAACTTCTTTATGAATTTGTTCTTTGTCCCATCACAATAGATGATGCATTTGACAAAACCTATGTTGAACAGGAAAAGGAAAATGCAAGAAATTTTATAAAAGGTCTTATCAACGACAAGAAGGAATATGCTCAGGTGAGATGCAATGAAATAATGTTTGAGGGTGACCCCTACGGGAATTTCTCGTATGGTTATGTTGAAGACCTTGATTTGATTGATGAAAAAAATCTTTATGATTTTTATAAGGAAATCATCGAAACTGCTGATGTGAACATTTTTGCCAGCGGCTCTTTTGACAAAATAGCAGTGAAAACAGAAATTGAAAATACCTTTGGGGAAGCACTTTTGCCAAGAAACCCCAAACGTACAGCCACAAAGCTTGCGGCTTTTGAAGAAAACATAAAGGTAAAAGAGATTACCGAAGAAATAACAGCCTCGCAAAGCAAACTTTGTATGGGTTTTAACTGCGGAATTGAGCCTGTGTCAGATGAATGTTATGCGGTTGCGGTCTTTTCATGCATATATGGAGGGAGCCCATTTTCAAAACTATTCAACAATGTCCGTGAAAAGCTTAGCCTTGCGTATTATGTTTTTTCGGCATATAGCAGGCAGAAAAGCTTTATGAAAATCAGTGCAGGAATAGAATCGGAGAAATTCCAGGATGCATATGATGAAATTTTTCTCCAGCTTGACGGAATGAAAAATGGGGATTTTTCGGATGATGAAATAGTATCAGCAAAAAAATATTTAAAAACTCAAATCGGCAGCATAAAAGATAGCCTTGTTGCTACAGAGGATTTTTATATGACACGGGCTATGATGTCGGTTGAGGAGTCACCTGATGAATTCTTGGAAAAAATTAACAAGGTGAGCCGTGAGGAAATAGTTGCTGTAGCAAACAAAATGCAGCTTGATACAGTTTATTTTCTGAAAGGAGTGAGCGGCGATGAGATTTGAAAAAACTGAAAACAAATTCTTAAATGAAAGCGTACTTTTCGGCGTTCACGAAAGCGGACTTCGGGTGTATCTTGTTCCGAAAAAAGGCTTTTCAAAATATTATGCTATTTATGGCACAGAATATGGGTCAATCGACCGTGTACTAAAGTTTGACGGAGAGGAAATTTTGCTCCCTGATGGTATTGCGCATTTTCTTGAACACAAGCTGTTTGAGGAGGAAGACGGAAAGAATGCCTTTGATAAATTTGCACTCACTGGAGCAAGCGGCAACGCTTTCACCAGCTTTGATATGACGGCATATCTTTTCTCGTGTACCGACAGTTTTTATGAAAATCTTGATATACTTCTTGAGTTTGTGAACAATCCTTATTTCACAGATGAAAATGTGGCAAAAGAACAAGGCATAATCGGTCAGGAAATCAAGATGTATGATGATGACCCTGACTGGAGGCTGTTTTTCAATATGCTTCAGGGAATGTATTACGCAAATCCCGTAAAGACAGATATTGCAGGTACTGTTGAAAGCATAAGCCATATAACCCCAGAACTTCTTTATAAGTGTTGCGAGGCGTATTATAACCCGTCAAATATGATGCTCGTTATGGTGGGTGACATTGATGCCGAAAAGGCAGTCAGCTACATTGACAAGCACGTAAAAAAAGACAAAGACCGTGGCAGAATTGAAAAAAGTATCTGCGATGAACCGTTTGGTGTGGCTAAAAAAATCGTCAGACAAAAGCTTAGTGTTTCAAAGCCACTATTCCTTATGGGATTTAAGGAAAAAGAAGAGGGCGTTGACGGCGAAAAGCTTATTATGAAACAGATAAAGACAGACATTCTTATGGAAGCCCTTTTTGGGAAAAGTAGTTCGTTTTTCACCGAGCTTTATGACGAAGGATTGATTGACGGAAGCTTTGGAAAGGACAGCGAGCTTGAACGGAGCTATGGCTTTTCAAGTATAAGTGGTGAAAGTTCTGAACCTGAAGCAGTATATAAGAGAGCTCTTGAATACCTCAAAGAAATGAAAGAAAAAGATTTTGATAAGACGTCAGTTGATGCAGCGAAAAGGGTGCTGATAGGCAGAAACTTAAGACGTTTCAACAGCGTGGAAAGACTGGGTAATGATTTTATACGTTCCTTTATGAGTAACATAAATCCACTTGTTTACAGCGAGCTTGTTGAAAAGGTGACGCTCTCCGAACTCAAAGAAAGACTGAATGAGCATTTTGATGAAGAATCTTGCACTCTTTCAATTATAGAGCCTTTGGAGGAAATCTAAAATGATAAACAATATTTCTTTCCCAGGGCTGGGGTTTGAATTTAGTATAAACAGAGCCGCCTTTTCTGTTTTTGGTGTACCTGTCTATGCATATGGATTGATTATTGCACTTGGACTTGTACTTGCCTTTGTGTATGCGTCAAGAGAAGCAAAAAAGACAGGGATTTCAGACAACGATTTTTTCAATATGTTTTTAATTGGGCTTCCCACAGCGGTTATATTCGCAAGGATTTATTATGTGATTTTCAGTTGGGATTATTACAAAAACAATCTTTCCGAAATCCTGAATATCCGTGGCGGTGGAATAGCGATTTATGGTGCTGTGATTGGTGCGGCACTGGTTGTACTTATTTATTGCAAAGTGAAAGAAATCAATACAGGCAAAGTTCTTGATGTTCTTGCAGTTTCACTTCTTATCGGGCAGGCTGTGGGACGCTGGGGGAACTTTGTGAACGGTGAAGCCTTTGGAACGGAGTGCAATCTGCCGTGGGCAATGACTATTGTCAGGGGTATGCGCACCATAGCGGAGTCCGTTCACCCTACCTTTTTGTATGAGTCCCTCTGGAATGTGGCAGGAGTGGTGGTCTTGCTGTTGCTTAAAAGAAAAAAGGTATTCGAGGGAGAGCTTGCCTGCTGTTATATGGTATGGTATGGCATAGGACGAATTTTCATTGAAGGCTTGCGTGCAGATTCTCTTTATGTGGGCCCTTTCAGGGTGTCTCAGATTTTGTCTGCGGTGCTCGCTTTGGCAGGTTTGGTTTTGATAATAAAAAATTATAAAAAACACTTGACAACCAGAGAATAATAATGTACAATGATTAGGTTGTAAAGCAAAAACACTTTACATTGCGGAAAGGAGAGAAACCAGAAATGGAAAAAAACGTGGAAATTTCTCTTCTTCTGAGTTTTTACAAAAATATGCTTACCGAGCGTCAGGCGGACACGGCAGAACTTTATTATAATGAAGACTTGTCACTATCTGAAATAGGCACTGAGCTTGGTATAAGTCGTCAGGGCGTCAGGGACAACTTAAAGCGTGCAGAAAGCACTCTTTATGATGTGGAAGAAAAGCTTGGTCTTGCGAAAAGGTTCCTTGGTATCAAGTCAAGCCTTAGTGAGATTGACGCTATTATTTCGAAAATTGAAAAATCGCCTGATTCAAAGCTGTTGCCAGATGGCATAAAGCATCAGATAAACGATATTCTTACCATTGTGGCGGGGATAAATGAAATAGAAATTTGATTTTGAAAAATTCCTGAAAGGGGTGTGCATATGGCATTTGAAAGCTTGTCAGACAAACTGCAAAGCACCTTCAAAAAGCTCAGGGGCAAGGGCAAGGTTTCGCCCGCTGACCTAAAAGAAGCAATGCGTGAGGTTAAACTTGCACTCCTTGAGGCAGACGTCAACTTCAAGGTTGTAAAA